>NZ_PZZP01000002.1:0-300000 GCF_003046315.1 Desmospora activa DSM 45169
AGCCAGGATCAAACTCTCCATAAAAAGAGCTTGAAACGCTCATAATAAGAATTGAACAGGGTCGTTCATTCGCTCTTCAGTTTTCAAGGAACGCTAATTTCTTCCCTGCCTTTGGGCAGGTGCCGCTCTCTCGTGGCGACAAGGAATACTATATCACCCTATCCCAACGAAGTCAACACATTTTTTTAGGAATCACGATAACTAATTTTAGAGGCCGAAAAACCCCTGGTTTTAGGCTAATTGAACATACTTGCGCAACTTCGATCAAGTTCTGGATTAGGTGAGGAGGTTCATAACTCTTTTACCCCTCTAACATCGGCGACAACCAAACGATAACGCTTTTCGGTCAACATTTCTTGTTGCAGTGTAATCTCTTCCACCAGTGACCGCTTCACCATTTCCTCCATCAACAAAGAGAGGTCGATCGATATATTTTCAGCATCAAACTGTTCATTTAACTCGCCTAGGCTCCACATTTCCTTTTGCTGTTGCAACAGATTTAAGATGTATCGCCCATACCACTCCAATTTGGATATAACTGCATATTCCACAGCTAACAACACGAGTCGTATCCGCTGTTCCGGCGATTCTCCGCCTGATGCCAACTCCTGATACCATTTATAGATACCGGGTTGCAGACGCCGAATCTGATTCCACAGATCCTGCCGCGGAAACTCTCCCGCTTCCATCACCGCCAGCCTTCCCCACCGTTTTAATGTTTCCTGGATGGAGAGGTAGGCATCCATCACTTCCCCCAACTTTAAATGCCAACGGCTGCGCTGGTATCCCTCCAGCAAGCTGCATAGTTCAATACACATTTTTTTGGAACGATATTCTGTGGGAAACCGTTGAACAATCGTGGCCAATTCTTCCACTTTTCGCTCCGGGTCGTATAAAATTTCTCCATGTAAAATCCATTCCACATAATCTCCCCGTTCACCGTTTATGATGGAAGCGAAAGCACAGGACCAGGAAACCCAGACCGTCTTAATTCGCCATGACCGGTAGTGATATACCGTCGCTTGCTGCGGGGTTTTCCTGACTAGGACAAATAAAAGCAGATCTACCGGTTCCACAGCAGTAAGATGTGCCGGTGGCGACGGGATTATAAGCGCGCCGACGGCATTGGAGTTTAGCTCGATTTCCTTTTTTAATTCGGGATAAATCTGTTCACGCATCGTTCATCCCCCATCGATTGGCGTCCATTCCAGCCAATCACCGTAGGCTGTTATCATCACTTCGACGAGGGTAGCAAAAGTCCTGCAAACCACCTTTTTCCTATTTATTTTTCGGCAAAGCTTCATATTTTACACTTTTCCTCTATGGTATACTTAGGAAACTCTATCCATCGCGTCAGCGGAAGGGAGGAACCCTCATGTTCGCCGGCAAAATCAACAAATTCCGCACGGTTGCCCTATTGCTTATTTTCCTGGGAATCGGCGTCATGTATTTTGGATTCTTATGGCCCTCCGCCATGCTGCTCTTTATTTTGTTAGGAATGTTGTTTATCGGCGGCAGTGTCGCCATCTACTTCTGGGTCGGGATGTTATCCACACAAGCGGCGCAAGTGGAGTGTCCGGAATGCAAACGCACCACGAAAGTTCTAGGAAAAACTGATCAATGTATGTTCTGTAAATCATGGTTAAGTTTTGATCCAAAATACGCTTCTGATGAAGACCGCTAAAAAACTCCGCCCGTTACTGGGCGGAGTCGGTTTTATTTTGTATTTGCGACGACCGCTTGGTGGTTCACTTGACATGAACGACAGCGACCGTAAATCTCCATGCGATGATTTTCAACCTGAAAGCCGGTCATTCTGGCTGCCTCTTCTTCCACCTTAATGAGGGAAGGGTATTCAAAATCCACGATCTTCCCGCATTCTCGACAGATGATATGGTAATGTTCATGCATATTGGCATCAAAACGGCTGGATGCGTCCCCATAAGTGAGTTCGCGCACCAGACCGGCTTCTTTGAAGACACGAAGGTTATTGTAAACGGTGGCCACGCTCATATTAGGGAATTTATCCTCCAACGCCTTATAGATATCGTCGGCGGTAGGATGGCCCAAGGATGTCAGCAAATACTCCAAAATCGCATATCGCTGCGGCGTCATACGAACGCCCGTTGTTTTTAATTGTTCTACTGCCCGATTGATGCGGCTCTTTTCCATCGCCATCCACCTCGCTGTGATCCCGCCAGGCACCTGTAATAAAATGATTCTCTCTTTAGAATATATATAAACAGTCTACTGCCCCTCGCTATCGTTTGTCAATGGGTCCACCCGCTCAGCGGTTCTTTCCATACCAACACAGGGGCAAAAGATCACACTGATCGCACTTGGGATTACGTGCGGAGCAGACCCGCCGACCGTGCCAGATAAGGCGGTGATGGGTCAAGGTCCAATCTTTGCGCGGTACCCGTCGGGTCAACTGACGCTCAGTTTCTAATGGGTTCTCGCTGTCGGCCATGGCCAAACGGTTGGCTACCCGCTGCACATGGGTATCCACTGCTAATGCCGGTACATCAAAGGCATTGGACAGCACCACATTGGCCGTCTTCCGACCAACACCGGGTAGCGCCTCCAGTTGTGATCGTATTGAAGGAACGACTCCCCCGTATTCCTGCACCAGTATTCGACAGGTTGCCAAGATGTTTTTACTTTTATTCCGATACAGCCCCAATCCACGAATTTCCTCGGCAAGTTCATCTTCATTCAGTGGGAGAAAATCCGCTGGTGTAGGATATTTGGCAAACAGTTTCTCCGTGACGATATTTACCTGCCGATCCGTCGATTGCGCTGACAAGATGGTGGCAATCAACAATTCAAAAGGATTGCGGAAATGAAGTTCACAATGAGCATCCGGATATAGATCGGCCAATGTCTGTAAGATCTTATTCGTTTGCACTCGTTTCGGTTTTGGTGCAGCTTTTTTCATGAGATTTGCCCCCTTTCTTTATTTTTTATCTACCTGTAGAGGAAGGGATTTTTGAACTAAAAATCCCTTCCGTAATAATCAACAGACCGAGCTAATACCCTCGATCCAAGTCAATTTCATTTTGCAATGCCGTCTCTTCATTCAGATAACGAGAAAGGTTGTCTTGAAAGATATCCAATGCCCGCTGCATATACAACGGAGAACGACCGGACACATGGGGGGTGAGAAGGAGATTATCCAACTCCCAAAAAGGATGGTTTGCTGGCAACGGCTCCTGTTCAAATACATCTAAGACGGCACCGCCGATACGCCGCTCCCGCAATGCTTGTAACAGCGCACTCTCATCGATGACACTCCCGCGGCCGATATTGATCAGTACGGCATCCCGCTTCATAAAACGTAATTCCCGCTCGCCGATAAAACGGCGAGTGTGATCGGTAAGCGGCAGCGTTACCACCACAAAATCCGCCTGTGTCAACAGCTCTTCCCGCTGATCGGCGGCAAACATACGATCAAAATGTTCCACCGCATGCCCGGATGTATTTAAGCCGCAAACATGCATATCAAAGGCGTGAGCCCGTTTGGCGATGCCTTGACCGATTGCGCCGGCGCCGATTACCGCCAGGGTTTTCCCTGCCAACTCACCAACCCGGATGTCTCGATCCCAGTGCTTCTCCCGTTGACTCCTATATAAATCGTGCCCCCGCCGAGTCAACTGTAACATCATCGCCAAAGTGTATTCACCCATGGGAACCGCGTGAATTCCACGGGAATTACTGACTCGAATTCCCGCTTGACGCAACGCGGCAAAGGGAAGCAACTCCACTCCTGCGCTGAGGACGTGAATCCAGCGCAGGGCAGGAAAACACGTAAGCCATTCTTTATCCACATCTCCGCCAAAGGTTACCAAAATATCCGCATGGGTTCCTTCTTTTTGGGCTTGTTCACGATCGTGACAAAATAAAAACCGCACCCCGGGAAAATGATGGTGCAATTGCTGTCGGTGCTTCTCACCGATTTTGGCTGTTGCGACGATGAGTGTCATATTGTTTCCTCCCCGGTAATCCCTCTTTTTTTGGCCTCTATTACCAACTCAGTGCTGTATGGGCCAAAAGGCTCCCGCCGAAAGCCGCCGAAACGGTGGGTTATCTCAAAACCGGCCAACCGCAAGAGATGATTCAATTCAACCGGATACACATAACGGAGAGAAAAAGTAGTCCGGATTCGCTCCACCAATCTCCCCTCAGGATGAAATCGTTCATAATACCGGATCACTTCAGCAGTTTGATAAAAGTGATTATATCGTGTTCGGTCGCTTACTTCCACTATATCGCCGCTACCGGGAACGGTAAAGGTACCCCGATGAAGCAGGCGATCTTCGCTTTCCACCAACTCCTCTACATGAGGAACAAATACATTCATGGCAAAGCGCCCGCCTTCTTCTAAATGCTGTCGGATACACCCCAAAGCCGCCAATTGTTCCCGGGTATTCATCAAATGGAGAAAGGAACGATAGGGGATGATAATCAAAGGAAAACGACGCTCCAACCGAAATTCTTTCATATCTCCCTGTATCCATTTACACAAATGGGTTAGATCCAATGCTTCCGCCTTTTCTTCCGCTTTTTTCAACATTTGCATCTCTAGATCCACACCCACTGCCTCAATCCCGTGACGGGCAATGCCAAGGGTGCAACGACCGGTGCCACACCCCAACTCCAGGACAGGCCCACCAGTTTCCATGGCTAAATCGGCATAATACGCCACATCCCCATCCAAGCCATCAGAAGTCCAATCATAATACTCCGGCAATTGATACATATGGATTCCTTCCATTCCACTCCTCCTTGGCCGATATATTAAGAAAGGGTTGGGGAGTTCCCCAACCCCAAGGCTGTTATCGCCAACCGATGCTCATTTGCTCCGATCATTATTGTAGATGTTCCCGCACCCATGATAGAGCTTCATCCACATGCCCGTCCACTTTTACCTTACGCCAGGACCGGGCCAACTTCCCCTCTTTATCGATGATAAAGGTGGAGCGAACAATTCCCCATTTCTTCTTACCAAACATGTTCTTTTCCTGATAAACCTCATATTTGCGGCACACTTCTGCCTCGGGATCACTCAAAAGCAAAAACGGCAATTGGTATTTGTCAATAAACTTCTGATGGGACTCCAAATCATCCATGCTTACTCCTATGATCACGGTGTCCAAATCGGAAAAATCTTGACTTCGATCTCGAAAATCGCAGGATTCAGCGGTACATCCCGGTGTATTGTCTTTGGGATAAAAATAAAGAACCACATTCTTTTGGCCGCGGTAATCCGATAGGGAGATCTTCTCCCCGTTTGATGCGGACAATGTAAAATCCGGTGCAGGGTTTCCTTCTTGCAACATCAAAAGCCACCTCCTGTCTTACTTTCCTTCTATATTGTAACACGACAGAGGAGCAAACAATTCTTATTGCTGACAAAGTGGACCTGGAACTTGGTCTTGAGGGTAGCTGAACAGGGAGGCTTCCTTTGCCTTGATGTAGGGATTGCATTACAATTAGGGAAAGGCTTATGAAGGAGGGAGGATCATGAGCATCCATAATCCATCAAACAAGAAAGCAGCGATGACCTGCCCATCCACCTATAAATCATTCAGTCTCGCCGTGCAAATCCTAGTGGCGCTTGAGCGTCACTCTGGAAGGTGTTCCAGTGGGGATCTGGCAAACTACCTTCATTTGGAGTCAACCTTGATCCGACGTATTTTAAAATCGCTCGCTCAGGAAAACTTAATCGAATCGCGTGAAGGAAGAGACGGCGGTTACCGACTTAAGAAGCAAGCGGATCAAATAACACTGGCAGATGTGTATAAGGCGCTGCAGCTTCATGACTCCATCCGTGAGAGTATGATGGATGCGGCGGTAGGGCACTGCTTTGCGGACCAATTCAAGCAATCCCTCTCCGACATTTTGTCTGAGATTGAATTGAGCACTTTAAATGTATTGCGATTCCACACGATTGCCGATGTTTCAGAGCGTTCAGTCTAAATGCAAAAAGAGTTGACAATAAAATGAAGTCTAAATTATACTGTGCATAAATCACCACAGTTTACCCCAATTAAAAACTGTGCATTATTTTGCGCAATAAATAAAAAGGAGCGGGACCATGTCTACACTGTTAAAGCCGGATTTCCATACGGTAGTGGCTGAACGCGGTTCAGTTCGTTCGTATGACCCATCCGTAAAGATTTCAAGAGAAGAGATGGCAGAAATATTGAAGGAGGCCACACTTGCGCCCTCTTCCAGCAACCTGCAGCCATGGCGATTTCTTGTGATTGATGAGCCTGAACTGCTCAAGGATTTGCACCCGATCGCATACAATCAGGAGCAGGTACTGCAAGCATCCGCTGTTATCGCTGTACTTGGCGACATGAAATGGTACGAGAAAGGCGAGAAAATCTACACATTGTCACAAAAAGCCGGGTACATGACGGAAGAGTTAAAGCAGCGTTTCATCCAAACTGCGGAGCAACTATACGCCAACATGGACGAGGATCGAAAAGCAAGCATTGTCGATATCGATGCCGGTCTTATCTCGATGCAGCTGATGCTGATCGCACGGGCAAGAGGGTATGATACGGTGCCGATGGGCGGATATGACAAGGAGAAATTCATCGAAGCGTTTAACATTCCTTCGGATTACCGTAGCATTATGCTAATTGCGATTGGGAAAGCAGCAGCGCCAGCTCACCCAACGGTAAGGCTCCCGCTTGAAGATGTGGTATTTTGGAACAAAATATAAAGGGACGCAAAAACGGAGATCGAGATGATCTCCGTTTTTTTTGCTACAAGGCGATGGCTGGCTTTCGGTGTATCCTCTTTTGCACGAAAACACAAGTTTCGTCAAGGTCACTCTATTCCCTGGTCTCTCTTTTAACGGCTATCCAGGGAGTATTCAGTGGATCCAACCGTTTAGGCCACATACTTTTCTTGGCCTCTGGCTGGGGACAGCGAAAGACGGAACGGAAACGGATAACCACCCCGACCGCCTCACAATTCGTTTGTCAATTACCTTGGAAACCTTTTAGATTATCTGGAGGCGGCTCGTGCAAATCTTTAAAATGATCGTTCCATTGACGGGCTTTATTGATAGAAGCGACATCTTGCTCAATTTCTCCCGGTTTATTTCCTTTCCCGGTTATATAATCGACAAATTCCATATCGACGTATTTAAAGATGAACCGCCTAAACTGATCAATAAAAAACACCTCAACTAAGTGAGGCGATAAAAGGGCATTCCGACAACGGTCCGGTCGGGTATCAGTGGATAAAAAGTTGGATTATCGGATTTTTTATCTGCTCGCTGACCGATGGGATCATCGGGAGCTTGGGGAGGGATTCCTAGAGGAGGCTGGGCTTCCATTCCTTCACGTGGAGGCGTTCCTGGTGGTGGCTGGGCTTCCATTCCTTCACGTGGGGGTGTTCCTGGTGGTGGCTGGAGTTCCATCCCTTCCTGTGGAGGAGGTGTTGGTGTTCCACGATCGGGGGGAAGCTGATCACCGGGTTGAGGCGATGGCGGCACTTCCTGTCTCATCAACATGTTCAACGTGTTTCCGATATTGATGGAACCGCCGCCGGATACTGCACTTACTTCAATGCTTTGCGTTTTAATCGATATCTCCATCCAAATCCACCCACTCTCAGACTTGGTCGATGATGTCCGGGTCGATGGCTTGGTTTTGCTCTAAGTCGATATTTCTGGCAAAATCCCCGATGGGTGACGATCCACCCAAGGATTTGGAATTACTCTCGGCTCCGATGTTAACGGTATTTCCAAAATTGACGGACCCTGCGCTGGAAACACTGTGGATTTTCAAATTAAATATATTGTTAATTGTCCCCATCCGCCGATCCTCCCGCCGCCCAAGATCTAACCTATCCTATGTGGTTAGCCTAGACGGTGTGATTGTCCTTCAGTATTCGGTAACACGAATCGAAGGGGATTCGGTGGGAGCATCCCGATCCTTTTTGAGCAAAAGCTCGATAATACCGCGGCGATAACGGGCACGGTGCTGACTGCGTTCAACGGCTACGCCCAAATCTACCTTTCGTTCAAAAGCCCCGGATCTACATTCTCGCTTCACCATCTGATAGTATGTTTGTCGAGAGGGAATCTCCCCCCTGACCCACAGTGTTCTACCCTCTACTCGTAATACCACTTGTGAAAGATCCTGAATACCTGGCAACTCGATCCTGACCAAGACGTCATCATTTCCATGGTATACATCGACCGGAGGTCCCCCCTCTTTTTCAGCGGGAAAAGTCTCCCCCATATCAGCCCAAAAATCTTCCCCTAAAAATTGCCGGGCCAAACGGCTCCACTTGGAAAACTGTTGATGAGGGTCCATGGGAGCTTCTCCTTTCCGACCGCAAGCTCTCTCCCATAAAGATATGCATCCGCCCTGGCAAGGGTCACTCTTTACAGCAGCTTTCTCACAAAATCCCCTGCTTTTTTGCGACAAGCTTACCCTTCGAGGTTATGCCTCGGTCAGTTGTCACCATATACTGGGGATAGGTGGGTGACGGGAGGTGAGATGCAATGATTATCGAGCACCTGTGGGATCGGCTTAACCGAATGGAACAGGAGATGGAACGTCTACGGCAAGAAAATACTGAGTTAAAAAAGCAAATTGAATCTCTGCAACCCGTTACCATCGAACGGTTGGAATATAAAATTCAAGAGTTAAGCATTCAGACCTTAAGTGGCACTCTCAATATCGGGCTGACTACCCACGGGGATGGGCAAGGGCTGGAAAGATTGATTGAATCCATGCATCGCGAGGGAAAGGCCAATATGGAATTAGGGGAGTTGAAACCGGGCGATACCCTCCCCATCGAAGATGAGAGCCCTTCGGATCTAGATCAAACGGGTGACGGCAATAACCTTGGAGGTGAAAAGCCGCCAGACTCTACCTAACTCCCTTATTATCAATACTCTTGGATCACAGGATGTACCACCAATTCATCCACCACCACATGTCGCGGCGCTGAAGCCATGTAAAGGGCCGCTTCAGCCACATCCTCCGCCTTTAACCATCCTTCTTTTTCCGGAGCTCCTTGTTCACTATCGTTAAAATAGGTGTCTGTCATCCCCGGTCGGATAATTCCCACGCGCACACCCAACTTTCGCGCCTCTTTGGCCAAAGCGCCGTTTAACCCTTCAAGGCCGAATTTGCTGGCACAGTATGCGGTTCCTTTGGGAATGGTGCGAGTACCGACATCCGAAGAGATATTGATAATCTGCCCCTGCCCCCGATTGATCATGGAGTCCAATACGGCCTTAGAAAACAGAAAACTTCCCGTCAAATTGATTCGGATCACGGTCTCCCATTCCTGTAACGAGATATCCAGAATCGATTTAAAGCTGCCGATACCGGCGTTGTTCACCAAAATATCCACCTTACCGAACTCATCCAGCGCGCGGCTTACCGCCGCCTCCACATCGGCTTCACGGGTGACGTCAGCAGGGAAAACAACCGCTTTGCGCCCCCATTTTGCGATATTTTCCTTCACCGCTTCCAGATCTTGTTGCGTTCGACCCACCAATAACAGATCCGCCCCTTCCTTCGCAAAAGAGACCGCGATCGCTTTTCCGATTCCTCGGCTCGCACCGGTGACAATAGCCGTCTTATTTTTTAATCGCACGAATTTCATCACTCCCGTCACAAAAGGCTACACCTGTTAAAATCCATATTCCAGTTCACTTCTACCCCATCATAAAAAGCATAAGGAAAAGATGCAAGGCAGCAGATCATCTGCTGCCTAAAAACTTTGCGTCTGCTGCCAAACCGACCATGGAAAGTCGTTTGTGTTTGTCATCCATCCGCTTCTCTATACCAGTTTACTCTGAATGCTCATCAATTAAATCAAACAATTTATCCTCGACTCCGGCTCCGTCATTTTCCAAATCCTCTTTCGTCACTTGAAGTCGGAGACTCCGTTTATCCAAATCAAGCGCTTCTTCCAGGGAACCCAAAAGATCGGTGGCACGGCGATCCAGGAGTAGGATGATTTCCATTTCTTCTTCGCCGACATAAAAGACCGCATCCATCATATTTAATTTGCTGCTCAGATCACCGCTTGGTTCAAACCGGAACACCTGAATAAATGGATGGCGAGAAAAATATTTCTCAAATTCAAACTCAATGCTAACCAACTGAAAACCGATTCGCTCAATCACCTTTAAAACTTGTTCCAGATTGTGATGAGGAATAACCTCGATTCCGTCGGTATCATCCGGATTTACCGCCATCGCGATATCCAACCCCGTTTTCAGGTAGATCGGACACCCGCTCGTGGTCAGCGGCGTATCTTGTGGCAGTTGAATCTCAAAGGGAATCACTTTGGATTCAGCCGGACCAATCGTGATTACCTCAGAAAGCCGAAATTCCTCCATCACATACTCATGTTGTGAATTTTCATGGTGATACAAGACAACCAAAAACAAATAAATCTCATCTACAACTTGATCCACTTGTCCGCCCTGAATGTGGACCTCCCCTTCAATCAGACTGCCCTGTCGATGTCGAGTCTGCTTGAGGCGGGTGTCCACTGTGGCGTTGCCGACGCCAAATCGGGCCAACACCTTGTTAAACATAGACATCTTGTGTCCCTCCCCGCAGCAAGATTATTTCAGCAATGATTGAATCGTATCAACAGGGCTGCTGACGGGATCGTGTTGATTATCATGATCATAGGTAAGAGTACCGTCGGGATCTTCCAACTGCCAGCTGAATGAGGTCATCATTTTACGAGAGCCCCGTACGATTTCTACATCCATGTGAACTTCATGGCTGTCTACATCAAAAAACAGGTTCATTTCGTCCAAGTAGCCGTGATAACGCTCCGCTGGCCGAAACTGAAAAATCTGCAGAAACGGAAGTTGCTTACACTGCTGTGAAAACTCATTGTATACCTGGTACATAATGAAGCCCGATCGTTCCATTTCGCCTAAAATCTTTTCCACCGTGCGATGAGGAAATACCTCAATCCGATCCAGGTCAGTTGGATCTACGGACAACTTCATTTCTAAGCCTGTTTTTAAGTAGATAGGAAATCGCCCACAAGACATGGGTGTATGATACGGTAGTCGAATTTGAAAAGGAATAATCTGATACTCTCTTGCTTGAATCGAGAAGGATTCGCTCAACTTGAACTCTTCCAAGACATAGGCGATCTTTTTATCGTTTTTTAAATAATGAACCATTAAGTACAAATAAATATCATCAACTCGCTGGTCCACATGACCACCCCGAATCAACACTTCCCCCCTAACCGTATCTCCCGGTTGGAATTGGGATGTTTCCAGGCGGGTGTCCACTTTGGCAGCCCCTACTCCCAAGCTGGCTAATGCTTTGTTAAACATCCTTTTTCACCTCCTGAATAGGAAGAGATGGGAAACGGACTCCCATCCCTGATCGTGGAACGTATCTGCTCATCCTGGCTTACTCATGGAATCATGTTTTCGGGATCCAACACCCGATCCGCTTCTTCCTGGCTGAGAAGCCCTTCTTCCACTACCACTTGACGTAAGGTTTTTCCCTCTGTATAAGCTTTTTTGGCGATCTCTGCCGCCCGGTCATACCCCAGTGATGGATTTAAGGCTGTCGCCAATGCCAGTGATTGTTCAACCAATTTGCGACATCGTTCTTCATCCACTTCCAAACCGGCGACACACCGTTCCCGCAAGGCGTGCATCGCCTCTGTCAGGATCTCGATCGATTGGAGTAAATTGTGGGCAATCACCGGCATCATCACATTGAGCTCCAATTGGGCCCGGGTACCTGCTGCGGTAATCGCCGCATCGTTTCCGATCACCTGAACCGCCACCATATTCATCATTTCTGCCATCACGGGATTTACTTTTCCCGGCATAATGGAAGAACCGGGTTGAACAGCCGGTAATTTTAGCTCAGCAAAACCGGTGCGCGGACCAGAGCTTAAAAGCCGCAAATCGCTGGCCAATTTATCCAAGTGAACGGCTAGCCCCTTGAGAGCAGCATGAATTTTGATCGCCGCCCCCGTATTTTGCATAAAGGAAAAACGGTTGTCCGGCTCCCGAAATGGAAGACTGGTTCGTTGTGCTACCTCTTGCACCGCTTGAGCGGCATAGCCGGCGGGAGTGTTAATGCCGGTTCCCACTGCGTTTCCTCCCAAGCCAATTTGATATAACAGCGGGAAACCATCGCGAATCCCCTCTAAAGCGTCGCGCAGTGACTGCGCATAAGCGGACAGTTCCTGGCCGACACGCAGCGGAACCGCATCCTGTAGATGCGTTCGTCCCGGTTTCACAATCGAATCAAAAGCTGCTGCTTTCCCTTCGATTTCCTGAATCAAGCCGTTGGCAGCAGGGAACAAGCGGTGATGAAGCATTTCGGCGGCAGCAATGTTCATGGCGACATGAATCGTATCGTTGGTGGACTGTCCGCGGTTGACATGGTCGTTGGGATGAACGCGTTCCGTCTCGCCCACTCGTCCTCCCAACAGCTCCACCGCACGATTGGCAATCACTTCGTTGGCGTTCATGTTTTGGGAAGTACCAGCCCCCGCCTGGTATACATCCACCACAAAATGATCATCCCACTGGCCAGCTATCACTTCCTCTGCCGCCTGTACAATCGCACGAGTAATGTTAGCATCCAGATCACCACAAACCTCATTAGCCCGGGCAGCAGATGCTTTTACAATCCCCTGGGCGCGGATAAATGAACGCGGAAGGCGTAGGCCGCTAATTGGAAAATTTTCTAGCGCCCGTTGCGTTTGCGCTCCATAATACATCGATCGAGGGATCTTTACTTCCCCCATCGAATCCCGTTGAACACGGAATTTCTCACTCATAAAAACACCTCCAAAGGGAACAGTCTCTCTTATTTTCCCTTTGGATTAACGATTGAACACATGCTTAACATATTCCACCAACTGGCGTGCAATATCATCATGCGCTTGGCGTTCCCTTTCCAATCGGCGCCGCCTCGCCCACACTTCTTGTTCTTTCCGTTGCTGCTCGGCTTCTTCTTGCGCACGGCGCTCGGCTTCTTCCTGCGCTTGACGCTCGGCTTTCTCTTGTGCGCGCCGTTCCGCTTCCGCCCGTTCAGCCGCTTCACGCTCCAACCGCTCGCGTTCAATTCGATCTGCTTCTAACCGGGCTTGGCGCTCCGCCTCTTCTTGGGCGCGCCGTTCTGCTTCCGCCTGTTCAGCCTCTTCGCGTTCTTGCCGCTCGCGTTCAATTCGCTCCGCTTCTTCGCGGGTACGCTGTTCCGTTTCCGCCTGTGCTGCCTCTTCCCGTTCCAACCGCTCGCGCTCAATCCGCTCCGCTTCTATCCGGGCTTGGCGCTCCGCCTCTTCCTGCGCACGTCGTTCCGCTTCCGCTCGTACCGCCGCTTCACGCTCCAACCGCTCGCGTTCAATTCGCTCCGCTTCTAACCGGGCTTGGCGCTCCGCTTCTTCGCGCGCACGTCGTTCCGCTTCCGCTCGTACCGCCGCTTCACGCTCCAACCGCTCGCGTTCAATCCGCTCCGCTTCTATCCGGGCTTGGCGCTCTGCTTCTTCGCGGGCACGCTGTTCCGTTTCCGCCCGTTCAGCCTCTTCGCGTTCTTGCCGCTCGCGTTCAATTCGACCTGCTTCTAACCGGGCTTGGCGCTCCGCCTCTTCCTGCGCACGTCGTTCCGCTTTCGCCCGTGCTGCCGCTTCACGCTCCAACCGCTCGCGTTCAATTCGCTCCGCTTCTAACCGGGCTTGGCGCTCCGCTTCTTCGCGGGCACGCCGTTCCGTTTCCGCCCGTGCTGCCGCTTCACGCTCCTGTCGTTCGCGTGCAATCCGCTCCGCTTCTAACCGGGCTTGGCGCTCCGCTTCTTCGCGGGCACGCTGTTCCGTTTCCGCCCGTTCAGCCTCTTCCCGTGCACGTCGTTCCGCTTCCGCCCGTGCTGCCGCTTCACGCTCCTGTCGTTCGCGTGCAATCCGCTCCGCTTCTAACCGGGCTTGGCGCTCCGCTTCTTCGCGGGCACGCTGTTCCGTTTCCGCCCGTTCAGCCTCTTCCCGTGCACGTCGTTCCGCTTCTGCCCGTGCTGCCGCTTCACGCTCCTGTCGTTCGCGTTCAATCCGCTCCGCTTCTATCCGGGCTTGGCGCTCCGCTTCTTCGCGGGCACGCTGTTCCGTTTCTGCCCGTGCTGCCGCTTCACGTGCACGTCGTTCCGCTTCCGTCCGTTCCGCCGCTTCCCGCTCCAACCGATCTGCTTCTTCCTTTTCACGACGTCCATCCTGTGCCCGTATCTCCCGTTCCAACGGGTCCAGATCAAGCCTCCCTGTTACACCAAGCTTGTCCAGTTCTTTTTTTAGCTGACGTCCTTCTTGCTCCAGCGCTTCCCTCTTCGCCTTGCGAGCTTCCTCAAGTCGCAGCTTTAGCACCGTTGAGGGACGATTATGTAGATCGGAGGAAGGGGACGGTGGTTGAGATGGTTTTGGCTGTTGGGGCGGTTTCGCCGATGGAGAAGACTCCTTTGGTTGCAATTGTTCCTCTGATTTCAGCGGATCCTTTGGTTTCGGTTGTGATGGAGCCGGTTGAACTGGCGTTTTTCTCCCCGCAGATGGCGAAGAAGAGGGTTTCCCTTTTCTGAACGACTTCAATAAGTCATCAAACAACCCACCCGAATCCCGACGCTTCACATAAGCATCCAATTGGGAGGAAACATAGTTCGCCTGCCGGTTGAAGCTCCGTTGTATAAACCGGTGCAACTCCTTAGGAAAATTGGCATCAGACGGTAGCTTCTTAATCGGCTCATCCAGCATCTGGCCGCCAAACATCATATATAACAAATTACCCCAATCGATCTCGGGGTTCGGCAGGGTACGCCCCTCAACCCCACAGAAAAGCACCTGTAACTGACCGTCTTCTGTCATCGCAATATTGGCGGGATGTAGAATGGTGTACATTCGTAACGGTTTTTCTTTTAATACGCCTTCCACCGGAAACAAGGTGCGCACCCATTCCAAAATCGTATCCTCTTCTACTCCACCGCGAGATAAAGTTTTATGCAACCGTTCTCGGTACGGTACATAAGGACGGATAAAAACCAATGAGCGCTCCTCTGAAAAGACCTGCGTGTAAGGAAGGATGTGCGGATGATTTCGCAGAGAAAGGTACTGCTGGATCGCTCGAGGTGGCGCCGGCTTTTGCAGTTGGGTGTGTTGCAGGTAGACCTTCTCTCCACCCACCGTCGCCGTTGCCCACTCTCCCTGAAAAAAGGGTTCGACGGTTTCAATCTGGTATTGGTCCCGGTATATTTCCCCCACTGTAAAAAACGACAACGTCCTCTCCCCCACTTTTCTATTTCAACCATTCCGATTTCCATATGATTGCTCAAAGAACATCATTTTCAGAATACCACAGGCTTTCACAAGCGTACAGACAGATTCCGCGGGATTACAGAATAATTGCTGCCGGTGCCCAACTAAATGGATATCCCAGCTACGGATGGCATTTATTTAAGCCTTCCACTGCACCGGCTTTCCTGCCGTATCCAACCGCCAGCTTCCATCCACTAAATGAACGCCGCCCAGCCACCAGTCAATCCCCGCAACATCCAACCGATCCGCCTCCCCTGCCAAAACGGCTTTCCCTTCAAGAGTCAGGTGTAGGGGACCCTCAGTAGGCGCTTGATCCCGCTGGAACGCTTCCCTTTCCATATAAAGCAATGGGTGTCCTTTTGGCGTTGCCAACTCGTTCAGAATAGCGGCAAAGTGGACATCGGTCAACCCATCCTGTAAACGGTGGGCACTCACTTCCTGAAACAAGAGTTCAAATCTGTCACACCCTTGTTCCACCAACTGCAAAGCCTGTTCTTCTATCTTGTTTAAACCATTATCAACCGATGGAAGATAATCCAGATGAGAGCGAAAGGCACGGTGAAGATGAAACAAAGCCGGTTCTTCCCGCAGCCATCGCCAAACACTGTAGGGTGTTGGCGAAATCAACGCTTTCCATGCATGTTCTGCCCGCTCCAACTCCCCGTCGCCAATCGGTATTCTCTCTTCCCACAACCGGTCCAGTTGCTCCTCGGTCACGGTTGCCACCTCTGGCACTTCCACTAGGGAAACGGATTGTAACCCTTGATTTCGAATGCGAGACGACAAATAGAGAAGCAACAATTGATCAAAACGGTCCGTATCAAACCACAGCACAACGGGAGTAAGAGGCGGAATGCGCTCCAGTCGTTGCTCTTGGTAGCGGCAAACCATCTCCATCTGCTCCCGTGGCACCCCGATACGCTCCTCAAAAAAGAGAGCGCGCTGCCGAATCTGTTCATTCAGAGACCAGTTTGGCGATAGGGGACCAAAATCCATCATCTCCCGCCACACAAACACTTCACCATCGATGTGACGCCAATTGCGCAACCGCTCTCCCCAAACATCCCCACTGACGATATGGATCAACGTTTGTCCCCCCCTTTTTAGCCCGTTCATACCGTCCTCACAACTAGCATGACACATCTACGCGGGACATGCTACCCGTGAATCGCGAACGTTAAGGGATGGAAAATCCATATAAAAAGAAAAACCCTTCCCATTCCACAGCGTGTTTGAGAAGGGTTTTAAGCATTTTTATCCGGTTTGTTCTCGGATCTTTTCCCACAGCCGCTGTGTCAAGGATGTTGGCGGATTTTCCGCCTGTACCGCTTCTTCCTCTTTTACTGCAAAACGAATCAGCCGATCGTCCACTCCCAGTTGTTCCTCTATGATCCCCATCAGGTTGCGCGCTCTTCGATCCACCAGCAATAGAGCCACCGGTTTACCATCTTCTTCAGTAAAAGTCATCTCCAGTTCATCCAGGGTTCCACGAAATTGCTGTCCAGGGCGAAACTCGATTTCTTGGACACGCAGACGACGGTTGATCCCGTATTTCCACGCCTCTTCTCCATCGTCTTTTACTTCACGGAAACCCAAGTGTAGGAGTGCATGATATACGGCCAAGTTTTTCCGATGGAAACGCACCTCGATATGATCTCGATCTTGGGGGTCTACGGCGCTGTCAACGTCTAAGCCGGTTTGCAAATAGGTACGAAACGCCCCTCCCGATACAGGGGTATCCAGAGGCATTTGGAAAGTGAAGGGAATGTTCTTTATTTCCCCCGATTCGATTTGCAGGGGTTCTGTCAATCGAAACTTCGCCCATTGATGATGCTTAGTCCCTTCCTCTGTTCGTTCCGTGACAATCAGATACAGATCGATCCCCTCGATCTCCTGTGCCACTTTTCCTCCTGAAATCACCACTTCTCCGCGTACACACTCTCCCTGTTCATACGAGGACTTCTCCAACCGTGTATCCACACTGGCAGAACCGATTCCAACACGGGCAAATAAATGAGCGAAAGAAGACATATTTCCCATTCCTTTTTTGTAAATATAATCCATTTAATAGGGATTTTAAGAAAAGTCTGCATAACACCTACCCATTGATTATTATACAAATCAGTGAAATTGTCGATAAGTAATGATCCCTATGGGATCGATTACTTCCCTCCCTCCTTGCTCTCCCCCCTGCTTCCCCGCTAGAATAAGTATCAGCATCGGATGAAAGTGAAGGAGGAACTTTTATGATCGATACTCGTTCAGCCGCTTTACATAGAGAAGCACTTGATATCATTGTAGGAGGGGTGAACAGTCCGTCCCGCTCGTTTAAAGCCGTCAGTTTAGACCACCCTTTGTTTATGAAACGGGCACAAGGGGCGTATTTCTGGGATGAGGATGGGAATCGCTATATCGATTACCTGGCCGCCTTTGGTCCCATTATCCTCGGGCATGCTCACCCCCATGTCACCGCTGCCATTCAGCAAGCGGCGGCCGATGGCGTTTTATACGGTACCCCGACGGAAAAAGAAGTCCATTTTGGACGTATGTTGCGGGATGCGATTCCATCCTGTGAACAGCTCCGTTTTGTCAACAGCGGTACCGAAGCGGTAATGAGCACCATCCGCTTGGCCCGTGCCTACACCGGTAGGGATAAAATCATCAAATTCGCCGGATGTTACCATGGTCATTCCGATCTGGTACTGGTAGCAGCCGGTTCCGGTCCTTCCACCCTGGGAACCCCCGACAGTGCCGGCATTCCCCAGAGCTTGGCCAGTGAAGTGATCACCGTTCCCTTCAATGATGAAGAATCCTTAAAACATGCGCTAGAACGCTGGGGAGAGCAAACGGCAGCGGTGTTGGTGGAACCCCTGGTCGGCAACTTTGGCATTGTAGAGCCGAAACCGGGCTTTTTAGAGGCGGTCAACCGACTGGCCCATGCTGCCGGCGCCTTGGTGATCTATGATGAAGTAATTACCGCCTTCCGTTTTCATTATGGCGGGGTACAAACCCGGTACGGCGTAGAACCGGATTTAACCGCCCTCGGCAAAATCATCGGCGGAGGCCTGCCCATCGGTGCCTACGGAGGCAGACGGGACATCATGGAACAGGTGGCTCCCATGGGCCCCACCTACCAAGCGGGAACGATGGCGGGAAACCCCTTATCCATCTCAGCGGGAATCGCTTGCCTCGAAGTGTTAAAACAACCCGGTGTTTATGAGGAGCTGGATCGCAAAGGGGAGCGCTTGGAAAACGGTATCCGCACCATCGGAAAACAAGCCGATATTCCATTTCAATTAAACCGGACACGTGGTGCCCTCACCCTCTACTTTACCGATCAGCCGGTCACCGATTATGAAGGGGCTAAGGCTGCCGACAGCGAACAATTTGGCCGCTTTTTCCAGGCTATGCTGAAGCAGGGGGTATACCTTGCTCCATCCAAATATGAAGCCTGGTTTTTAACCACGGCCCACTCCGATAATGATATTGATCACACCCTCCAAGCCGTGGAAACCGCCTTTTCCCAAATTTGACTGGAGGTGAAACGATGGATCCGACCACCACTTTATATGAGCGTATGGGTGGGGACAAAACCATCCGCACAATTGTGGAAGCTTTTTATCCGCGGGTACAACAAGATCCGCTGTTGGCCCCGCTTTTCCCCGCCGATATCCAGCCGGTGATGGAGAGACAGTATCAATTTTTAACGCAATTTTTTGGAGGGCCACCCTTATACAGCCACATCCACGGCCACCCCCGCCTGCGGGCCCGTCATCTTCCCTTCCCAATTACACCGGAGCGGGCGGAGGCTTGGCTGCGCTGTATGTCCGCCGCCTTGGACGACGCAAACATCGAAGGAGAACTGCGAGACGAAATATGGAGCCGATTCTACTTTACCGCCGCCCATATGGTGAATCAGCCGGGGGAGGAAGAGGAGAAGGCGGATCGTGACTAAGGTGTGTCGGCGATTAGAGTGAAGTTCGAGGAGAATCCGTGTTGAGTAAGTTCCGACCTGTACGAAAGGGAGAACGGCTTGGAACTGCTTCAATAGGAGATCCAATGAAAATGCAGATCAGTGAAGATGCTGGTTGCCAGGTAGTAAAGATACACAAAGCCCTGCGCCAATAGGCGACAGGGTTTTTTGGTTAAGGTTGAGCTGATTCGAATGACGACCTTTTCCAGCAGATATGCAAATGGATACAGGAGTCGATTATAGATCCAGCTCTCACGTAAGACTCCTTTTCTTTTTTCGTTCATCCATACAACAATCCCCATCGTTCCTACAACAATGATCCCATCGGTAATCGGAGTCTCCTCCCACCATCCCAACCATCCCCCTACCATCCAGATGACAATAGAAGACCAGGTCATTGTGTAGACGATGTACCATACGATTACGATGGGATGATAATCGGCTTTCCCTCGTCCACTAACATACCTCCACCTGTCATGTACATGCTAATTGATATCGTTAGGTGATCCGGTTACCCCTTTTTTTATCTCTGTCTCACAATGACAAAAATAATATATAGCCCGATCAAAACATAGAACCATTCGCGAAAGCTTTGGATATAGCGAGGGATTTCCAAAGAGAAGATATAACTTGACACACTAAGCATCAGAAATAAGATACAAAAAATAAGGATAACAACCATGATCACCTTTTGCATTTTTCACCTCTCAACAACCATTATCCGTAATGACCCAAAAAGAATAATGCTGATCCAACAGCCATCACCAGAAACGAGCTCCAGAAGGATACGTTTATATCATGTGCTTTTTTCATCAGCTTCGTTTTCTCAATCAACAGCCCAAACCCCAATGCAAAAATACTTGCACCAGTTGCCGCTATGATATATGGAAGATTGGTCAGCATGTTTCGATCCTTTCACGGTTTAATTAAGGAAATCCAATTATATCCATCGTCCAACTTCCTCCTTACTTTCTCCCCATCTACATATTTTTCAACTTAGAAAATTACTCTTCAAAATTGGTTAATTGTTTTCTCTCCGTTCTAGCCAGTTACGATTAACAAAAGCCCTGCGCATTTACGCTACAGTTTGATTTCGAATAACTCATAATCACGCCTTTTTTCAAACCCAAGCGCTTCGGCAACAGCGATTGATGCTGCATTTTCCTTATTACAATTCCAGAGCGGTACCTTGCCGTCTGCAATCGCCTGTTCCATACATGCGCTTGCGCCAGCTTTAGCATAGCCTTTTCCTTGGTAGCCATCCACTGTCATAAGGGCAAACTCAAGTTTCGCTCCTGCCGCAAAAATGGCGAGACACCAATGCGCAATGGTGCCGTCTTCAATCACACAATAGCCAAGTCCTTTTTGGAAAAAGGCGTCCATCGATGTCCAGGAAGTCTCGATCCATTTCTGCAAATGATCCCGGTTCAAAAGTGTTTCGTCTTTTAGCAGATCGGCGTCGATTGCCCTTAAGGAAGCATACTCGGGCAGTGCTTTGTGGTATTTCTTGAACTGGTGTGCTTTTAGGGCATAGAATTGTTTACTTTTCTTCGATATATATCCTACCCTTTCGTCAAGGCGTTTTTGGAGTGTGTGTACCCATTGATAGGTTTCAGGATAAACTGTCAAAAGCGGCGCACCTGCTTCTTTTGCCGCTGGTACAGCTTGGTTGGCGATATAGTCCGCGGCCTCTTCGCTAAAACTGCGATTGCCTGCGTCGCCAGCAACGAGAATTTCGAAACCCAAGCCATTCAGGAGGCTAGCAGTTGGGGTTGACACTTTATCGGCGTAAACCGTTCCTTTTGTGTAACCTGCCAGTACAGATTTAGAGATAATTTGATGGGGAAATCGCGCAAAAAATGGCACCATTTCTTTGTACCGTTCTTTTGGAAATATTTGCATGCGTGCTCACCCATTCTTTTTTATTTTCCATAAACTGACCGTACGGTTTAATTTTTTGCAGAAGAAAGATCCCCAAGGGTGGGATCATTGCTTGGTAATGCCTTCTAAAAATACTGCAATCGCACTGTCATACAGGTGGTAAAACTGCTCTTTACCATAGCCGAAAAATTGCGTGATCGAAAGCCCTGTCAGCGTGCTATACAGGATAAACGCCAAGTCTTCTGCCGTTTGGTCCGGGTTCCACTCCCCTCGTTCGATCCCCTCTTCAATCATGCCAAGGAATACTTCATACTCTGGCTGAATAACGTGTGACAGTTTTTCCTGCATCACCCCTTGCACATTTTCGGAGGCGATATATTCGGGGACAGTTTGCGCCAGTGATGAGTGCATATCCGAGGCATAGCAGCGGCCTAATATATAAAGTTTTTCCGTGGCAGTCTTTGCAGTGTCCGCTTTCTTGCGCCACTTTTGAATCCATTCTTTGTTCGCTTCCTCGATAGTAAAAAGAAATAACTCTTCTTTACTTTTAAAATGATAGTAAATGCTGCCTTTGCTGATGTTGGTCGCGCTGCGGATATCTTCCATCGAAGTCGCTGCGTAGCCTTTTTGCTCAAACAAAACCTTTGCCTGTTCAGCAATGTATCGTTTCGTCTTCTCGCCTTTGCTTCTCACTTTTTCCATTTGTGTACCCTCTATTCCGCAAAATAAACCGGACGTTCGTTCAGTTTTAATATATCTCTTTTTACGGTATAGTGCAAGCACATTTATCATCGCTTTGTCTAAACCTCAGTCCACCCGCTGCCTGTGACTCTGTCCCATCGGTTGATACCCCTCCCGCTCATCCGGCACGCCATAGGTATCCCCTTCGGTGCGAATCCATTTGATAAACACATAGCCTAGGATACCGGCATAGATAATCTCTTGCATGATTTTCATGATGACGCCGCCCAGTTGCTGATCTTCGCGGGGATCCAGTAAGTGAAACACGCTCTCTCCTCCGCTATAGGAAGCGAACAGGAGATGATCGGCAAAGATGATCAAAGCGCAGGCAGGGGTCAACAAAACACCAGCAGCAGCGATATACGCCATTTTCCGTAGAGGTGTAAGTGTTTCCCGTTCCGGCAAAGGCGACAACACCGGCCACCACATCAAGGCCGCCGCTGCCATCAGCACAAAATGGCTGCCCCATTGCAGAAAACGGGACCCCATCAAAGTATCAAAAACCACTGGAATATGATACAGGGAGAACAATCCGTTAAACAGTACCAAGGCGATCAAAGGACGGGTGCCAAAACGAAGAATCTGCCGCCATCCTTTGCTCTGCCATAGCACTCGCCACAGCCAAGCGGGAATCCCGCGAATCAAGAGTGGCGGCACCACCAGATACAGGATGGATTGCTGCAACATATGGACGCTAAACAGCTCATGTCCGATCCAGGTCAAGGGGCTGCCCAGGGTGAGATAAAATAGGAGCAACCCGCCTAGAAAAAACACCTTGCGAAAAGGGGGAACCGGTGTGGAATCGGGGAAACGATGGCGCCAACGCCCGGTGATTCCTAGATAAAGAAGGGCGACAACGACCACCAACCCGTTAAGCGCTCCATTCCACAACTCCGCAATCGCAAACTGTTTCCACAACACATCCATCGTTGCTGCTCCTTTCAAGCCATCATCCCCATCAAGTAAACCACCGAGAAAATAAAGACCCACACCACATCGACAAAGTGCCAATAGAGGCTGGCTACATAAAATTTAGGCGCAGTGTGAACGGTGATCCCTTTTTGCCGGGCTTGTACCATCAGTCCGGCGATCCAGCATACCCCGAACAATACATGCCCCCCATGGGTCCCTAGCAACAGATAAAATGAAGAGCCGAAAGCGCTACTGGTCAAGGTGTGGCCTTCATGAACGTATTCGATAAACTCATAGATCTCCACGCCGAGGAAAGCCAACCCCAACAAAATCGTGATGCCAAACCAGCGCAACATTTTGGCGACATCATGGTGATGCATGCCCATAATGGCAAACACGCTGGTGAGACTGCTGGTGAGGAGAATCAAGGTTGATGTCGCCACCAGCGGCATTTGAAACAACTCGCCTGGAGTAGGGCCGTCTAAATGGGCTCCTTTTAAGGCTAGATAGGTTCCAAACAGGGTGGCAAACAGAGTGGTTTCCGCCCCCAGAAACAACCAAAAGCCCAATACTTTATTTTTTCCTTCAAGGGTAGCCTTCTCCGGTTCCGCCGGCAATCCGGCTACTGTCGCCGTTTGTTCCTCGATCTTCATCAGCTCTTCGCCTCCTTTTCCAGTTCCTCAGGAATGAGGTGGTATCCATGGTCTTCTTCAAATGAGCGCATATACAAGGTGATCACCACACCCACCAGACCCATAAAACCCACCGCCAAACTATGAAAGACAAAGCCAATCCCGGAGACGAAAAAACTGAGGGACATCAAAAAGGGCAGATGGTTAGGGGAAGGCATATGAATCGGCCCCAGCGGTTCTGCTACCGGCATCTGATCATTTCCTTCTCTCTTTTCCAACCACCATGGGTCTAAGCCACGGACTTTAGGGGTTTGTAGGAAATTGTAGACAGGAGGCGGTGACGGAATCGACCACTCCAAGCTGCGCCCGTCCCACGGATCCCCTGGGGCCTTTTTTCCTTTGGTCAGGGTGCGAACCACATTGAACAGGAAGATGAGCATCCCTGCCGTCATCAGAAAGGCACCTAAGCTGCTCAATAAATTGTTCATCTCCAAATTGTATCCCGCTTCATAGGTGAAGACGCGCCGCGGCATCCCAAACAACCCCAAGAAATGCTGTGGGAAAAAGGTGAGGTGCATGCCGAGGTAAAAAATCCAAAAATGCCACCTTCCCCACTTTTCATCCAGCAAGCTGCCGAAGATTTTGGGCCACCAATAGTACAATCCGGCAAAGAAGCCCAAGATCGTACCACCGATTAACACATAGTGAAAGTGAGCCACCACAAAGTAGCTGTCGTGAAACTGGAGATCCGCCGGCACCACAGACAGCATGACACCGGTTACGCCGCCCATGACAAACACCACGATAAAGCCCGCTGCAAACAACATCGCCGTGGTAAAGCGAATCCGTCCGCCCCACATGGTAAAAAGCCAATTAAACACCTTAATCCCGGTGGGAACCGCAATCGCCATCGTGGCAATGGCAAAGATGGTGTTGGCGATCGCCCCCAGACCGACGGTAAACATGTGATGCACCCACACCATAAACCCTAAAAAGCCGATTAACACTACCGCAAACACCATGGAGTGATAGCCGAACAGACGCTTTCGGGAGAAGGTACTAATCACGTCCGAAAAGACACCAAAAGCGGGCAACACGAGAATATACACTTCCGGATGACCAAAAATCCAGAATATATGTTGCCAAATTACTGAATTGCCTCCCCCAGAGGTAGCAAAAAAGCTGGTCTCAAACAGACGGTCAAACATCATCATAAACATCCCTGCAGTCAGCGGAGGAAAAGCAAACAATATCAAGGCGGAAGTGACAAAGCTGGTCCAGGTGAAGAGCGGCATACGCAGATAACTCATTCCCGGTGCGCGCATATTAATGATGGTTACCAGGAAATTGATTCCGCTCATCAAGGTGCCAAAACCTGCGATCTGCAAGCCCAGCACATAATAGTTGACACCGGGACCAGGGCTAAATTCATTGAGGGCCAAAGTGGCATAGCTGGTCCAACCGGCATCGGGTGCCCCCCCGAAGATCCAGCTGAGATTTAGTGTTAAGCCGCCCACAAAATAAAGCCAAAAGCCGAGGGAGTTGATAAAGGGGAAAGCCACATCCCGCGCCCCGATCTGCAACGGCACAATCACATTCATCAACCCAAATAACAGGGGGAGCGACACCAAGAAGATCATGGTGGTACCATGCATCGACAACAACTGATTAAAAGTATCTCCAATGATGAACTTGCCATTGGGAAACATGAGCTGGATGCGAATTAGCAGTGCCTCCAATCCCCCAACGGTGAAAAAAAAGCCCCCGGCCATCAGATAGAGGATGCCGATTTTTTTGTGATCTACCGTTGTAATCCATTCCCACAGCCAATTTTGGCGTACACGCTCCAAGTAGCGTTCATTGTAGCCGCCGGTCAGTATCGCCGTCAGAAAGAGTGCGACAACGATCAAAATAACCAGTGTGGCCATCCCTCATTCCCTCCTCGCTCATTTCAATTGCAAAAGGTATTGTGTAATCGCATCAATCTGTTCATTCGTCAAGTGATCAAAGGCTGGCATGCGGTTTCCTGGCTTAATCCCCTGGGTATCTTTTAACCACGCTTTTAGATTTTGCTCATTATTGTCCAGTACACCGGCGATGCGTGTACGCTTGCTGAAAGCGGTTAGGTTGGGGCCCGTTTTTCCCTTGATCCGATAACCGGCGTTTTCGATGGCATGACATCCAATACAATTTTGGCCCACCCATTTTTGCCCGTCTGTTCCGGTTTTGGTTGTTGGGGTGGAAACAGGATTTTTTTGTGAAGCGACCCATTGATCAAATTCCTTCGCCGGATGGGCGATGACCCGGAAATTCATCAGCGCGTGGGATGCCCCGCACAGTTCGGTACATTTCCCCTCAAAGATACCCGGCTTGTCCGCCTGCAGGACCAGACGATCAGTTCGACCGGGATTGACGTCTTGTTTTCCACCAAGACTGGGCACCCAAAAAGCGTGGATCACATCATGGGACTTCATCATCAATTCAATCGGGCGCCCTACAGGGATGTGTACTTCATTCGCTGTGGTTATATCGAGCTCCGGATAGTCAAACGCCCACCAATATTGGTATGCGGTTACATGTACGCGAACCGTATTCGCTTCTTCTGGTTTTTTTGCTTGATGAAAGGTAGTGGCAATGGTGGGAATCGCCAAGATCACCAACAACAAAATCGGTACGACTGTCCACAATACCTCCAGTTTTTTGTTTCCTTCCACTTGTTCCGGAATCTGATCATTCTCCTGACCCGGCCGCTCACGATAACGGATCACCACATAAAGATATAAAATCGCCACCACCAACACGACAAAGGTCATAATGCCAGTGCTGAGTTTGATCAGACTTAATTGTTCCCGTCCTACGGGTCCTGCCGGATCCAATACCGATATCGATTGATTGGCACAACCGGTGGATAAGGCGATTAGTGCTAATCCGCTCAAACCGCGTCGATATTTATTTTTGCGACTGCTGACAACAGCATTTTGTCGACCTTGCTTCTTCATAAGAATTGCCGACAGGAGACTCGCCAATTTATTGGCGTAAAGGAATATCAGCGTTGCTCGGTATCATCCCTCTTGTAGAGATGCTTCTAGCAACAAATTTTTCTCCTGTCGTACCTCCTTTCTAAAAGGAATATCAAATGGATTTGTCTCTTCGTCCTTATCCTGCAAAGGCGACTGTTGCCACCATCCAGCCCACCAGATATACCAAGGAACATTGAAATACGCGCTGCGCCCAGCGATCGCGATCCTTAACCCATCGACCCGCCACTATCAAGCCAGCGAAGACCAGACCCAAGGGTAATACCATCCACACATATCCCCATGAAACCACCCCGATTGTCGGAAAGAGCAACGATACGGGTAACAGGATACAACCGAATACCGCCATCTGCTCCCATGTCTCGCGCCAGCCCCGTATGACCGGCCACATCGGAATATCCGCCCGCCGGTACTCTTCCTCCTTCAACAACGCCAAAGCATAAAAATGGGGCGGTTGCCAAAAGAACAAGAGCAAAAACAGCGCCCAAGCCGGTGCATCCATCTTGCCCGTCACCGCCATCCACCCGATCACCGGAGGGACCGCTCCAGCCACACCGCCAAGAACGGTGTTCCAAGGGGTTACTCGTTTTAACCAAGCTGTGTAGATCAGGACATACCAAACCACTCCCGCTGCTCCCCACAGCGCAACCTCGCCATTGACATACCGACCCAGAATGAGGGTTCCCAGCAATGAGAAGCACCACCCCAACCGACGGGCGTGTCGCCATGGGATACGACCGGCGGGCACCGGGCGCAGACGAGTGCGAATCATCAACTGGTCGATATCCCGATCATGTGCATTGTTCCAAGCACATCCACCAGCTACCACCAATCCAGTCCCCAGCAGCGTCCACATCAACACGACCAGATCCCCGTGTCCACCGGAAGCCAACCCGAATCCGGTCACCATCGCCATCAGATTGGAGAACGTGATCCCAGGCTTTACGAGGGATAAATAATCCTTCCACAAAGGAATTGTGGTAAGACCGCTCGGCGACTCCCCGATCCCGCCTCGCTTCGTTTCTGTCCCCTGATTCAATGGACGGTTCTCCTCTCAAAAATGGATTCACAGGAATCTTCAACCATCCATATCCTTCCTAAGATTGCTCGTAAATATGTAAAGATCCGATTCGTTCATGACGAAAAGAAACGACATGCCTTTGCTTGCCTAGTTGAAACCGCAAATAAAAAAACGAGCACTTGTCAAAACAAGTCTCGCCTCAGTCATCGTTCCTGGGTCTCGCTTTGCACTCCAAAGCACTAGTCTCGCCTCAGTCACTTCGTTCCTGGGTCTCGCTTTGCGGTACACATGCTTTTCCTTTAGATGTTGGTTGGTAGCGGTGGAATTGATTCGGACAGTCCTCCATCGTTGAGAGGGAAAGAGGCCCCGGATCCACTTTGTCATCAATCTGAGTAGGCACATATCAATGTCAGTTTCGTTCACTCCAGGTTGAAATCTTTCCTTCGATCAGATCATCCAACGTGGTTCGATCCAACACATGGGCGACTGTATCACGCACCAACGCCCATAACGGTTTTAATAAACATCCCTCCTCCAATGGGCAAGGTTCATACCGAGTCAAACTGACACATGACATCGGGGCTAAGGGGCCTTCCAATTGTCGAATCACCTGCCCGATCACGATTTCATCCGGCTGTCTGTCAATGGCATAGCCCCCCTGTGCCCCCCGTCGACTCTTGACATAACCAAGATTTTTTAGTTGGAGCAGGATTTGTTCCAGATATGGAGTGCCGACCTGGATTCGTTTTGAAAGTGTAGGAATGGAGACAACACTTCCCCTTTGCCGCCCCAATACGATCAGTGCCCGCAATGCATATTCACCGCGACTGGAAACCTTCATCGTTTCCCTCCTTTCGTCTTAGATCGGATTTTTTGAAACGCTGTGATGATTGCAAGTGTCCATAGTAAGATCAAAACTCCATATACCCAGGGGTATGCCGTTTGCGCAATCCAGCCCGTACTGTCCAAAATGGTGCGGGCATTGACGACAATAATCAATCCTCCCACCAATACGCCCAGCAGTTGAGGCGGAATCCATTTGACACACCATGCGGCGATCGGAGCAGCGATAACCCCCCCTATCATTAATGCCGCCACCCATGCCCAATCGATCTGAGACGGTCCTAAGGCAATCAAAAAGCCAATTGAGGCGGCAACGGCTACCGCAAACTCACTTGTATCGACGGATCCAATCACTTTACGCGGTTCCATCCCCTTATGGGAAATCAAGATCGGTGTGGTAAGCGGACCCCATCCTCCCCCGCCTGTGGAATCGGCAAAGCCTGCAAACAGTCCCAGTGGAATTGTCCACTTGCCTGGTTTTTTCAACTTTTTTTGCAAAGCCGGTTTGGCGAACAAAAAACGGTAAATCACATAAAACCCGAGCACAAACAGAAAAGTGGAGATAAACGGCCGAGCCAAATCCCCTGGAATATTGCTCAAAAAGCAAGCACCGACAAAAGCCCCCACCGCTCCCGGGACCATCAATCGCTTGACAAGCACACGGTCAACATTGCCAAACTTCCAGTGGGAGATGCCGGAAGCCGCTGTTGTTACCACTTCCGCCATATGGACCGAGGCGGAAGCAATCGCCGGTGCGATTCCAAAAAAGAGGAGTAAGGATGTCGATGTCACCCCGTAGGCCATCCCGAGTGCACCATCCACCAACTGGGCAAAAAAACCGATCAAAGCCAGGATGATTAACTTTTTCACACACGTTTCCCCCTGTCCCGATCTCAATCCATCTCAACCATCTCGACTGATGTGATCGAGATGGGCGGCACAAAGCATCCTATGCCGATTCTTTTTATCCAGTTACGCCCAGGAAGGGAAATAAATCAATCTACTCCATTTCCCAGGAAATACGGGGAAACGACAAAAAACCACTTCCTTGTGGAAGTGGTAAGGTGATGCTTTATGTTGTGTTTAAACTTATTGGTTCGCCACCTTTAGAGTAGGAAGGGAGGAGTTTTTGCACCTCAGTATGCTCGCTGTTTGCAAAGAAATAGGGAATCGTCTGCTTAGCCCGACATCCCACATAACGTCGAAGCGCTCAGTACACCATTGTGGAGGTATCCCCATTTTCTCCGCGCGGTTGGATTGATTCCGCTTCTTCTTGTTCTTTCCGTTTGTGTTCTTTCACCCATTGGTAGAAGGTGTAACCAAGCACTGCTCCATATGCGCCCTCCTGGATGATCTTCATCACAACGGCACCCATTTGCTGATCATCCAAGGCACCTAAAAAGGTAAAAGCGACAGGGGCTTCTTGAAACGCCTGATACATCAACACATCGGAAAAGGCGATCAATGCACACGCCGGGGTAATTAAAATACTGTCACCGATGATATAGCCCAGTTTTTGCAACGGGTTTAACCTATCTTTTTCCGGAACGGGACAAGTGAGAGGCCACCACATCATAAAAGCGGCAATTCCCAAAACGATATGGGAGACAGCCATCAGTACTGAAGACGCCATAATCGTATCAAATACGACCGGCAGATGGTACATGGAAAAAAAGCCGTTAAAGATCACCAGGGTGACCAGTGGATAGGTGACAAATCGAAATAGTTTTCCCCGCTTGGGTGTACTCCACAAGGGACGGTATACCCATGACGGCAAACCCAATAAAATCAACGGCGGTACTACCATATACACCAACGCCATCTCCATCATATGGGCACTAAAGGAATCATGGGCAAAGGTATTGACCGGCCCGAGCGCAAAGTAGAACACCGCCAAACCGATCACAAAGCCCCGCTTTTTCCAGAGTGAAGGGGTTTCCTCGTATCCCCTCTTCTGCCGCCACGGGCCGATCAGAAGAAAATATCCCACTCCCAGCAGAATGGTGATCAACAATACACCCGGACTTACAATACTCCAAGAATCAAAAGCGGGTTGATGATGATCATGATGCATGAAACACTCCTCCTTCCGTTAAGATGGCCAGAATGTGAACATGCTCTGGATATACATTCCCCCTCGCTCTAAGGCGAGGGGGAATGAAAAATTATAGAAATGGACCTTCCAAGAGCCACAGCGCGACCGCACACAATATCCCGATGAAAAGCCCTGTCATCATAAACAAAACGGTCATGCGATGTTTCTTGATATCCAAGTGCATAAACGTAAACAGCTGCAAAAAGACTTGCACCAGCGCCAATCCCACAATCACCGGAATCAACATGCTTGGTGCCATCATTTCATAGCTTACCAAGACGAAGGCGACTGCAGTCAACAATATCATTGCGGCAAACGAGACGATATGTTTGCCCACCCCTTCGGCTGCCGGTTGTGTTGTTGGCTGTTGTTTGGTCTCTACTTTTGTTTCCATCCATTAACCCACCTTTCCCATCAGGTAGACGACGGTAAAGATGAAAACCCAGATAACATCGACAAAGTGCCAGTACAGGCTGGCAACGTATAACTTCGGCGTTGTTACTTTCGTCAAGCCTTGTTTTGCCACTTGAATCATCAGACCGGTAATCCAAACGATACCAAAGGCCACGTGAGCCCCGTGGGTTCCCAACAGGGTGTAGAAGGAAGAGCCAAAAGCGTTGCTGGTAAACCCTAAGCCTTCATGTACATAATGATAAAACTCGTAAATCTCCAGGATGAGGAAAGCAAGCCCCAACAGCACCGTCACCCCAAACCAAAACTGGGTTTTCTTCACGTTGTGTTGATGCATGCCTACAATTCCCAACACACTGGTTAAACTACTGGTCAACAGAATCACCGTGGCCAATGCGACCAAGGGGATACTAAACAGCTCACCCTGGTTCGGTCCACCTACCGTCGATTGTTGAAGCGCGAGATACGTTCCAAACAAACAGGCGAAGAGAACCGTTTCCGCCCCGATAAACAACCAGAAGCCGAGAATCTTATTGCGGCCTTCCAGTGTCGTTTTCTCCAATTGGACGGGTGCGTCGGCATGGGTCTGCGCTTGTTGCGTTTCCGTGCTCGCCATTATGCCTTCGCCCCTTTCTTCGGATCATTGGATTTGATATCTTTCAACGGGATGTAGTAGCCGTGGTCATGGTTAAAGGAGTGGGTAAACATCACCAACGCCACCATCACCAATCCCAACACACCCACTTCAAGGGAGCGGAACACCCATCCCAGACCGGAGATAAAGAATCCAAGGGTCATAAAGAACGGCAGATGAGTGGAAGAAGGCATATGGATCGGCTCCAACGGACCTGCCGGCTCCATCGTTTTATTGCCGGCCATTTTTTCATGCCAGAAAGCATCCATGGCCCGTACGCGCGGCAGTTGCGCAAAATTGTACTCTGGGGGAGGGGAAGAGATCGCCCACTCCAAGGTGCGTGCATCCCACGGATCGTTTCCGGCGGGTATCGCTTTTTTGGCGCTGATATAGATGTTGATCGCCAACACAATCGTCCCGATCGCCATCATAAACGCTCCGACCGTACTGATCTGGTTGAGCAGCGTCAACCCGTCAGTCGCTTGATAGGTAAAGTGGCGGCGCGGCATCCCAAACAGACCGATAAAATGCTGGATAAAGAAAGTGAGATGGAACCCGATAAAAAACAGCCAGAAGTGCCATTTGCCCAGGGTTTCGTTTAACTTGTGACCAAACATCTTGGGCCACCAGTAGTACGCCCCGGAGAAAAGGCCAAAGACGGTACCACCGATCAGTACATAGTGAAAGTGAGCAACCACGAAGTAGCTATCATGGAATTGGAAGTCAGCCGCCGGGCTCGCCAGCATCACACCGGTTACCCCACCCAAGACAAACGTAGGGATAAAGCCAACAGCCCACAACATCGCTGTAGTAAATTCGATTTTTCCGCCCCACATGGTAAACAACCAGTTAAATACTTTAATACCGGTGGGAACAGCAATGGCCATCGTAGCAATGGCGAAGATCGAGTTGGGAACCGGTCCCAGTCCGACGGTAAACATATGGTGAGCCCACACCATAAAACCGAGGAACCCGATCAGCAAGACGGCAAATACCATCGAATTATAGCCGAAGAGGCGTTTCTTGGAAAAGGTGGAGATCACATCGGACATAATTCCAAAGGCCGGCAAGATGACAATATACACTTCCGGGTGACCAAAAATCCAGAACAAATGCTGCCAGATCACCGGATTTCCGCCAAGAGCCACATCGAAGAACGCCGCTCCAAAAATCCGTTCAAACATTACCAAGAAAAGTCCGGCGGTCAATGCCGGGAAGGCGAACAAGATCAGAGCGGAAGCGACAAACGCGGTCCAAGTGAACAACGGCATGCGCAGAAAAGACATTCCCGGAGCACGCATATTAATAATCGTCACCAGGAAGTTTAAGCCCCCGATCAAGGTACCAATCCCTGATATCTGCAGACCTAACACATAATACTCAATCCCCGGACCGGCGCTGTATTCATTGGCTGCGATCGGAACATAGTTGGTCCAACCAGCATCCGGTGCGTTGCCAAAGAACCAGCCGAGATTCATCAAAATACCCCCGGCCAGGAACAGCCAGAAGCCGAGTGAGTTTAGGAAAGGGAACGCCACATCCCGTGCTCCGATTTGCAACGGAACCGCTACGTTCATCAGTGCAAACAACAGCGGCATCGCCACAAAGAAGATCATGGTGGTTCCATGCATGGTCAAAAGTTCGTTAAATTCCCGTCCAACCATAAAGTCGTTATTGGGAAAAAAGAGCTGTATACGGATCAACATCGCTTCCAGTCCACCGATGATAAAAAAGAAGCCGCCACCCAACAAATAGAGAATCCCGATTTTTTTGTGGTCGACGGTGGTAATCCAATCCCACAGCCAGTGAGACCGGAAGCGTTCCAACCACTGTTTGTTGTAGCCGCCTGTCATGATCGCGATCAAAAAGAAGGCGAATACAAGCAAGATCACAATGGTAGCCAAGGTGTTCCCTCCTTAGTCCAGTCATTCCCGAGGGCCGTCGCATCAAGGAGCAACAGCCCTGTATTAAAGCCGAATAATCATTCCAGGCTTTTCAGGTATGCCTTGAGATTGTCCATATCCTCATCACTGAGATAGTCGAAAGACGGCATATATGTACCCGGTTTAACATCCTCGGGATTTTTCAGCCACTCTTCCAGGTTTTTATCGTTAAACTCCAACAGCCCGGCGATCTTTTCCCGGTGGCCGAAGCCGGTCAGATTGGGTGCTTCCTCGCCCTTGGTCTTAAAGGCGGTACCGTCAATGGCATGGCAGCTCATGCAGTTTTGGGAAAAGACTTCTTTCCCTGCCTCTTGCTGCGCATTTTGCGGCTCGGAAGAGGGATTTTGCCGTTCGTCTACCCATTGTTCAAATTCCTGCGGCTCTTGTGCCTTCACTTCAAAGTTCATCAAAGCGTGGCTCGCCCCGCAGAGTTCAGCACAACGACCGGCATAGACGCCGGGTTCTTTGGCGTCAAGCCACATGGTGTTGGTGCGCCCCGGCACCAGATCCTGCTTACCAGCCAGTTTGGGTACCCAGAAGGAGTGAATGACGTCTTTGGACTCCAACTCCAAGTAAACTCGTTCTCCGGTAGGAATCACCATCTCCTGTGCGGTGGTGATGCCCAGATCCGGATATTCAAATTCCCACCAATATTGATGCGCAGTCACCTTTACTCGCAGCGGCTCGCCCTCTGCAGGCGCCTCTTCTGCTAAGGAAAAGGTTTTTTGCACGGTCGGTACCGCAAAAATCGCCAGCAAAATGATCGGAATAACCGTCCACAAAATTTCCAGTTTCATGTTGCCTTCCACCTGTTCCGGGATGCTATTGTCACCCGGTTTGGCGCGAAAGCGAATCAAAACATAAACAAAGATGCCGATCACGACGACACAGACGAATGTCATGATATACACACTCAACTGAATCAAGCTCAACTGCTCTTCCGCAACCGTTCCCTTTGGATCCAACACAGACATGGTCGGTTCCTGACAACCGGCCATAACCAGGACCATCAGAGCGGTCAACGTAAGGAAGCGCGCCGTGAGCCACAATTTTTTCCCTTGACTCATACCCGTTTAACCCCGCTTTCTCTCCAGATCAATCTGGCCAAAAACTATTATATATCATAAATTGCCGTCAACTGATGGCAATTGGCGCCAAACTGTCACAAGCATCAATCATCGAAAAAGAATCGGATCAATAAACATTCCCAGTTGCATGATGGTCAAATACAGGATGGAGTAGAAAAACATCTTGCGAGCCCAGATATCATCCGCATCCTTCGACCACCCCGCCAAAGCCAGGTACAGGTAGACGCCTCCCAACACAAACGCCATCCCCAGATAGAGCCAACTGACCACCCCTGTCGCAAACAGGAGAAGGGAGACCGGCAACAACAGAATAATAAAAGCCAAAGTTTGGCGCTTTGTCTCCTGGAACCCCTTCACCACAGGAAACATCGGAATACCGGCAGCTCGGTAATCATCCGCTTTCATCATGGCTAAGGCGTAAAAATGAGCAGGCTGCCAGACAAACATAAACAAAAATAGCATCCAAGCAGGCCATTCCAAGCCACCTGTCGCCGCAGCCCAACCGACCATCGGCGGAACGGCACCCGATATACTGCCCACCACCGTATTCCAAGGGGTGGTCCGCTTCGTCCACGCTGTGTAGAGGAAAACATATGCCAGAAACCCGATTGCCGCCAGAAGTGCGGATAATGGATTTACCAACGTCGCCAACAGGATCGTTCCAGCCAAAAACAAGGTGATTCCGTACCAGAGAGCGGTCAACGGCTGGATTCGGCCGGTTGCGACTGGTCGGTCGCTCGTTCGATTCATCAAGGGATCGATATCGCGATCGATATAGTTGTTAACCGTGCATGCGCCGGCGATTACCAGTGCCATGCCAGCTAACATCGCTAGCAGCAGCGGAACATCCATCGATCCATAGCCAGCAAGCCAAAAGCCGGCGAATGCAGCTAATAAGTTGGATGCATTGATACTTGGTTTGGTAATGGTCCAAAAATCCCGCCAAGTCGCTTTCATCACCGCCTCTGCCGATACACCGTCAGTGAGGATCCCACTTGAGGTTTGCTGTGAAACGGGTTCTTCCATGCTACCCCTCCTTTCTATGTATATCGGTCAGGAACGGATTGCGCCTTTTTTCGTCGGCATGAAATCCCTTATCAAATGTAAATGTATGGAAAAACTACCTTCCGAAAAAAAACGCCGCTGGAACCAGTCCCTCCTGTAAGAGGGGCCCAGCGAAGAGGCTCAGAGCCGATCCAGTCCATTGGACCGCAAGTTGGATGATGGGTGAGAAAATGCTTACATTGACGCAAATTCAACATATACAGGGAATGGCAGCATAGTCATTCCCATTTTAGTAGAGTGTCGAAAACATCGTCAAGTGCGCCCCTCAAAGGTTCATAATATAGATACATCCTCCCCATTAGGAAAAAAGGCGGAGAAAATTGGGCCAGTTGTGTTTCACATCGGATCACCACTCGTTTTTCGTTCTTCTTCCAACCATTTTGTCACCTTTATCCAGGTCCCTTTCCCTTCCAGCACCCGGATCGAAAAATCATCCATCAAGTCCCGCACCTGCTTCAGCCCATATCCTTCTACGACTGCGGGCGCTTCTGTTGAGCGCAGAATCGTTTCCAAATCCGCAATGCCCGGACCAAAATCCTGCACTTCAATCTGGATACCGCCCTTCTCCTCTTTTTCTACCAAGCTTACTTGGACAATCCCTTCTTCAGCGTGTTCCACCACATTTTGGGCCAGTTCGGAGACCGACTGTACAATCCGCACCTGATCAAGGTCATCAAACCCGTGCTTTTTGGCCATTTCCCGCACGTGACTGCGGATATCGACCACATCCCCTTCGTGTTTGACGGGAAAACATTTGATCACAGTACCCTCCTCTCTCCCGGCTTTCAGTTTCGTTGGGGGAGGAATTTTTGAATCTTCGTGCTCTTGCTGTTCACGAAGAAATTAGAACCGTCCGCTCCAGCCCCCGAGAGCGGAAGCGGGCAAAACTCGCTGCCGCTCAAACATGTAGCCCGCTTTTTCCCGCTCTCGGCGTCTTTCGCTGAGTGGAACAGCAAAGGCACTTCGCTTTCAAAAATCCCTTCCTTTTCGGGGCCATCATTTATGGGCCGCTCCCAGGTCTTGGACACTAAATAAACGCGCGTATCTGCCTTGTTTTTTCATCAGTTCATCATGGGTGCCGCTTTCCACAATCTGACCCTCTTCAATCAAGCAGATTCGGTCGGCATGTGTAATCGTAGCCAGACGGTGAGCAACGATCAAGGTTGTTCGATTTCGGGCTAAATGGGTTAGAGACTCCTGAATCAACTGTTCCGATTTTAAATCCAGCGCAGAGGTAGCTTCATCCAGTACCAAGATGGTGGGGTTTTTCAAAAAGACACGGGCAATTGCCACCCGTTGCTTCTGTCCTCCTGATAATTTAACGCCTCTTTCACCGATCTCCGTTTCATACCCCTGCGGCAACTCCATGATGAAATCGTGGGCATTGGCCGCTTTGGCTGCTGCGATTACTTCTTCCATGTCGGCATCCGTCTTGCCCATTCGGATGTTTTCCAAGACAGAACCGCTGAAGAGAATATTATCCTGCAACACCATCCCCACTTGTCTGCGCAAGCTTGATAAGGTCCAATCACGAACATCCCTGCCGTCCACTTCCACTCTCCCTGCAGTCACATCATAAAAGCGGGGAATCAGCGAAACTAAGGAGGATTTGCCTCCACCACTGGTTCCGACCAAGGCTACGGTTTCTCCTGGGCGGATATTAAGATCGATTCCTTTTAACACGGGCTCTTCCCTGCCGTGATAGGCAAAGCTTACATCCCTAAACGCAATCTCCCCCCGAACACGCTCAACATGGACCGCACCAGGCTTATCCTTGATATCGTAAGGTTCATCCACAAATTCAAACACGCGATCCATAGAAGCTAGCGCTTGTGTCAAAGTCGTGGATGCATTGACCAAGCGACGGATCGGCGAATAGATAAGGTTGAGATAACCGTAAAATGCCGTCATTTCTCCGATGGTGAGGTTTCCCTGAAGCACTTGCCAACCGGCGAAGCCAATCACCAGGATGGGTGCGATATCGGTGATGGTATTGACTACTGCAAACGTGCGGGCATTCCAGCGGGAATGGGCCAACGCCCGGTTTAAAAAATGCTGGTTACGCTGGTCAAACTGCTCTTTTTCATGCTCTTCCAGATTGAAAGCGCGGATCACAGAGATTCCCTGAATCCGCTCATGCAAGTGCCCCTGCATTTCCGCAAGCGCCTGCGAGCGCTCCCGCGTCAATCTGCGCAATCCCTGATAAAAGTACTTCACCGCTACTCCGTAGAGCGGAAACACCGCCAAGGCAACCAAGGTCATCCACGGGTCCATCCATAGCATGATCGCCACCGCGATCGAAAGTGTTATCAAGTCCAGCCAGATATTCATCATTCCAGTAACCACAAACTCTTTGGTTTGTTCCACATCGTGAATGACGCGGGAAATGATTTGGCCCACTTTTTGATTGTTGTAATAGCGTAGGGACAACTTTTGTATATGGTCGAACAAGCGATTGCGAATATCAAATAATACCTTGCTGGCCGTCCACTGGGCAAAATACTGCCTATAATACTCGATCGGCAGGCGAATCACGGTAAACACAAATAAAGATCCAGCCAGGATCCAGACCAGTTGATTTACTTTGTCTTGCATCGCCTGCTCCGTCAGTAGAATATCATCCACCACAAATTTAAGAATCAGGGGTAGCAGCAGTGGAATCCCAAATTTCACTATACCGACGACCATGGTAATAGAAATTTCGATTCGATAAGGACGAATAAAGCGGAGATATCGTCGTACACTTCCCATTTCCTTCAGCTCCAATCCAACAAGACACCTTTTCATTATAACAAAGAATGGGAAGAATGCCCGACTCACTACAAAAAGAAAAACCGCCCAAAGGCGGTACAGTTGATGAAAAAGTGGGCCCGGGTCCCGATTTCCGACTTCGCGCCTCTCTCCCTTCAAGGATGTAGGGCTGTCCGCTCCGCCTCCTCCGTCTCCAACCAGTGGCCAAAGGAAAAACTGTGTAGCCGCTAAACGGTTGGACCCTTCTGAAGCTTCGCTGGGTAGTCGGTCAAAAGGCACTACACTGGAAATCGCTCCCCTCTTCCCGTTATCAGCACTATCAGCTGCGTGCTTTTTCCAGGGCGGGCAACAGCTTTTTGTTCAAGATTTTGATATAGGTTCCCTTCATACCGAGAGAACGGGACTCGACCACACCGGCGCTTTCCAGCTTGCGCAGGGCATTGACGATAACGGAACGGGTAATACCGACGCGATCGGCGATCTTGCTGGCTACTAGCAACCCTTCCATGCCGTCCAACTCGTGGAAGATATGCTCAGCCGCTTCCAACTCACTAAAAGAGAGGGAGTTGATGGCTAACTGAACCACTGCGCGGCTGCGCGCTTCTTCTTCGATTTTGCCAGAGCGTTCCCGCAGAATCTCCATGCCAACGACGGTCGCTCCATATTCACCCAGAACCAGATCATCATCGACAAACTCTTCGTTGATCCGGGACAGTACCAACGTTCCAAGATGATCCCCACCGCCGACAACCGGCACCAGGGTGGTGTACCCGTGTTTAAACATATCTTTCATCTCCACCGGGTACGCCGTATAGGGACTGTCCACGCTTACATTGGAAGAGGTTTTACCTACTTCCATCAGGAGTGTTGCATACTCTTCAGGAAATTGACGTTCTTTCAGATACTTTTGCATCCGTTCATTTTCAATCTCATGATTGACCGCCAATCCCAAGATCTCCCCTTCGGGACTAACCACATAGATATTGGCTCCAATCACATCACACAGCGCTTCCGCCACTTGATCAAAATCAACCAAGTGATGGCTCACATTTCGTTGCAGAATGCGTGAAATTCGTCTTGTCTTGTTCAACAGGTCCATTTTTTGGATCCTCCCTCATAAATGTTTGTTTTTTCTCTTTTCCGTCTTTGACATTAACGACGTTCCATATCCCTGTCACGTCAAAACCTGTCGCCGCGGCCCTGTCATCCATGCTTTTCATTATGCTTTTTTCACACAGCGGGCGCAAATGGTTTATGTGAACATTTTTCGACTTCTTATATTATTTGAAATTGTTTCCTGTATTGTCAATGTCACAAGAAGGCTGCTAACGAAGGGCGCCAGAGAATAAACTCCACCTTCCCTTCAATCAATCGATTGGGTACTTGTCCCACACTTTTGTAACGACTGTCTCGGCTGGCATACTGTTGTCGGTTGTCACCCATGACAAATACATGACCTTCTTTTACCACGATGGGACCATAATCACCATCTTCAATTTCCGTGTTAATATAGGGCTCATGCTCTTTTTTGCCGTTGCGGATCAACGTGTGATCACGGATTTCAATGCGATCTCCCGGAACCCCCACCACCCTCTTTACCAGATAGCGGCCGTTTCGAGTCGGATCTTTAAAGGTAACCACATCTCCCCGCTGCGGTTCGTTAACCATAAAATGAAACTTATTGATAAGGAGCCTGTCGCCGTCTTCTAGGGTGGGCTCCATCGAAGTGCCGTTAACCACAGACAACGCCAGCCCAAATTGATTGACTACCAGCGCGAAGGAAATCGCCAGAAAAACGGTTCGTAACCAAGGGGCGATTCCGTTAATAACCCCTTTCATATTCCATCACTTCACCCCATCGATCAATTTTTTCCATAAAAGATATCGATGATACCCGCTTTCCACAAAGGATGAAGTGAACGGCTTTTTTCCTTCTCGCCACCGGCTCTCCAGCTCTGTTCGCGCTTCCTCCACATTCCTTTTCACACCGTAAGGGTAAGCGTGGCGTACACAATTTTGCTCAAATTCTTCTTGATCCAACCAATGGTAGCCACCTGTAACATCGACGGACAGATCCCAATCGTAATCCGTGTAAATTAACGAGTTTCCACTCAGTCGAAAAGGAGAAGCGATATTACAATACCAATGATTGAAGTTAGATGCATCGAATAATAATATGATATTATACCATTTATTTCTATAAAACTGGCAAATGGCTAAACCGGAAGAAATCCGTGAATGCCCATCCGACTCGGTCACTTCCACATCCTCGTTGGCAACCAGGATCTCTGTCGGTGTTACCTCCAATACGAGAGATTGCTTCCATGCGCGGTGAAAAGAGCCGTCGTGTTTCCGGCTTTCGATGTGAATCCAATCACCGGCTTTCACCATTCTCTCTCAACCTCCCACTCATTTTCCTGTATTGCCAAAAGTGAATGCGATTAAACAAAAAATCAGAATTGATTTCATATATTTTTTCATTACTTGACATGAAGCACATCGGTATGCATAATTATTAGAAACCAATGACCGGATATGAATGGAAAAGCGATGACAGGGCCAACGGGACGGCCCCGAACGCACAGAGAGCGGAGCCCGCGGCTGTAAGGTTCCGTCGTTCACCCGCCCCAAACCCACCCTCGATGCTGTCGGTGATTAAACCGAACGGAGCGCGCCCCGTTAGCGAGCGTGCACGGCAACCAGCCGTGACTGAGCAGGGCACATCAGTGCCAACGTAAGGTGGTACCGCGGAAGACCCCCTCTTTCGTCCTTCAGACGAGAGGGGGTCTTGTGTTTGTCACGGATTCGCCAAAAAGGAGAGAGCCCTCATGAAAGCCCATTTTCAATACTGTTTTATCGGAGCAGGCTCGATGGCGGAAGCGATCATCGCAGGCCTGATCCAAAAAGGGAAAGCTACTCCCGCTGAAATCGCCGTCATCAACAGACAAAACAATGATCGACTTAAAGACTTGTCCCGTCGTTATGGCGTTGATTATCCACTGGATAAAGCGGAAGCCGTTCGGCGTGCACGTACCCTGATCCTTGCCGTCAAGCCTAAGGATATGGATTTCGCGCTACAACAGTGGGGAGAAATCATTCGGATGGATCAGCGTGTCATCTCTGTCGCTGCTGGCATTTCCACCGCTTGGATCGAGCAACGCTTGGGTGCGAAAGCGGCTGTAATCCGAGCCATGCCCAATACTTCCAGCATGATCGGATGTTCGGCTACCGCTCTGTGCCCAGGGCAATATGCTGTAGAAAAAGATCTGGAAGAAGCAAAGCAAACGTTTGATGCGATCGGTTACACGGTTCGGGTCACCGAACAGGATATGGATGCCGTCACCGGGTTATCCGGCAGCGGTCCCGCCTATATCTACTATGTGGTTGAAGCGTTAGAACAAGCGGGCATCAGTGCAGGTCTCAGTCAACCGATCGCCCGCCAACTGACACTGCAAACCTTGGTGGGCGCCGCTCACATGCTGCTGGAAACCGAGGAAGAGCCGGCGGAGTTGCGGCGTAGGATCTCCTCTCCCGGCGGAACAACCATGGCCGGACTGGAAACCCTGGATAGCCACCAATTTCACCAAACATTAGTCCGTGCTGTTCACCGTGCGACGGAGCGTTCACGAGAATTGGGGGAAGCATGGAGCGATTCCACTGTTCGCTCGTGAAAAGATTGTAAAATCCCTCACTCCATTAATTATAAACAACCTTAGCCTGGTTTGTCCGGGCTAAGGTTGTTTATATATACAGTCATTCTATTTAACGGGAGGCTTCCGCCAACGTTTCCTGGAATTGAAGATACTGTTTGGCCAATGTGACGGCCTGCTTCACATCCACCACGCCAGCGGGATCGTCCCCGTCCAGCGATTGAACCGTCTGCATCAGTATGCTTTTGATATCGTTGGGGCTGAGCATGGGATTCGCCTCCAGCAACAGCGCCGCCACACCGGCACAAAACGGAGTCGCCATCGACGTGCCACTCAAGCTGATATAATGCTCGCCCACCCGATTTTCCGGCAACTGCCTCTCTAAAGGCGAACCGGGAACCGACAGGGAGATAATATCCGTCCCCGGCGCGTAGATATCCGGTTTTACCCAAGCGTCAGGGGTTGGGCCACGGCTGGAGAAGGGGGCTTTTTCATCATCGTCTGGATTTTCCGTATTGCGGTCATCCATGGCACCCACGGTAACCACAGCCGGTGAGATACCCGGCGTGCTGATCGTTCCAGGCTCCGGCCCCTCATTACCAGCCGCCGCAAAGACGGCGATCCCATGGTGCCACGCTTCCTCTACCGCTTGACACAAGGGGTCGTCCCGGTGGGATTCATAGGCGGGAGCGCCTAGTGACAAAGACATGATGCGGATCCCGTACTGTTCCCGGTTTTCCACACACCACTCCACTCCCTGAATAACGGTTGACAACTGCCCACCACCGTTTTCATCCAATACCTTTACTCCGATCAAGCGCGCCCCTGGCGCTGGTGCCGTATACAGTCCCTCCGACAGGTGACCGTTTCCGGCGGCATCGCCGGCACAATGGGTTCCATGCCCCTGATCATCGTAGGGTTCCGACTCACCGTTGACAAAATCGACAAATGCGTCGATGCGGGCTTCCGGCTGCGCCAGATCATCATGGGGGTGGATGCCCGTATCGATCACGGCAATCCCGATTCCGTCACCGGTCAATCCCTCTTCCATGTGGACATCCAGCGCACCGGTAAATTTCCCGGCAATATCGAGCAACGCTTTCACTGGTCGATCGTAAAACAATTTTCCAACCGCTTCATTATCCAATAATTCCTGGATCGTCGTCGGTGTCAATCTCCCAAAAGCGCAATCCATCAACGTTAGCTCGCCATCTAAGTGGTTACACGAACCCTCTTGGCAACGGTTCAATGCCTGTTTCCGTTTTTCCGTGTCCGCCTGCTTGTTCCAGCGAATAATCACAGGTAGAGGTGATTCATCTTCTTTTGCTCCCGTCTGCCGCAACCGCAAAAGCTCTTTGACCAATCCGGGATCGAGACGACCCTTTGTCCGTTGGAACCATACACCATGCGCTCTTCCCATCATAACCACCTCCTGCTCAATGGATTAAGCATCGAAGGGGCTAATTCCTGCCTGCAAATTCCACTTAAATTAAAAAATCAAATAAATTAGATAAAAACATTCATAAACACCGAAAAGATAAAAACAAAAGCAAAAGTTAACCCTTATGAAGTAGAAATAACGTCTGGTAGCCGAAAAAGCCAGATTTTCTCCAAGATCGAAGAAGAGGCTTGTTGATACCCTAAATGATAGTAAAAAGGTGCCAACTTCTCCGTTCCTTCATCCACCATCACCTGTACGTTTTGCACGCCCTTATTGTGAAAACGTTCTTCCAACAACGACGTCAATTTCCGTCCAATTCCCTGTCCTTGATACGAAGGGTGGACAGCTAGACAGTAAAAATAGCCCGTGTCCTTCTCTATCGTCCCAACGATCGCGCCAACAATTGAATCGTCTTTTTCCGCCACCAACACCAGATCACGATCATAAGCCAATTGTTTGGCCAACACTTGTAGTGTCTGTTGTTCCCTTTCCTTGGAAGCGTTCATTTTCCATAACGATGTAACCCCGTGGATATCTGATAATTGGAACGATCGCAGGTTCATAGAGCGTCACTCCTCCTTAACAGTGGTTTTAATAGTGTACTAGATGACGACGCTACATGGCAATTGTGATCATCCTGTGAAGAAACCGCTTTCCTCACCTTCGTTATTTCACAAACGCCTTTTTTTGCGCTCATACTCCCAGGCACATAAACCGTCCACCAACCACCCCTTATCCATAAAAAAAGACAGGATTTCCCCGTCTTCTTCACTCCGAAAGCGAACGGGAAAGCACATTGCTGAGTTGCCAATACCATGGAATCAACAACAGCAACGATCCCGCCAATACCCACGGCAACAAGGCATCCACCCAACGGACCGAGATTGATGCCGCCAACACAATACTCCACAAAACCAAGGAGTACACAGCTACCGATGACGGAAAGAAGCGCGTTCGAAACATCACACTGGTATAGATAAACCCGCTGATCGCAAAACAGATACAACTAAATACACCCACCAGTTGAACCAGAAGTTTTTCCCATCGTAATATATGATCCACCAAGTGCGGGGTGGGAGCTTCCAAAACCAACAACGATAACACAGGCATCACGGTCATTTGCAACAAATCGTGCAGTACCCACGATGCTGCTCCCATCACCCCGATCATCCAGGCCATTTGCAACAGCGGACGGTAGGAGCGGTCCAGACGGAGCGTCAAGATGGTAAATACAAATAGGAGTCCCAATGCTGACGCCAATGCTGCCGCCCATGAGAGGTTCCAAGCAGTCGGGTTGGCATGGATATATTGCATGCGCTCTCCAAACGATCCCTGCCCCATTCCAACCAAAAACAAACAGGCCAAAACCACTGCCGCCAAATTAATCCCAGCCGCCCCTCGCACCAACCAATAGGTTCCCTTCCGCCTCATCCCTCTATCCAGATTGATCGACCTCCTCCGTCGGTGCCTTGTCCGTTCTGATCTCGATGTTGGTTGATCACGCTTTATACTCTCATTTTGGACCCTTTTCTCATGCGACAAACTTCTATCTTGGATAACGATAAATGTAACGTTCTCGTTTAGCGGATTTGGATTATCTGTTAAGGGTTATTGCCAATCCAATCACGGACGTTTTGGTTGGGTTATCCGTCTCCGCTCCCCCCTTTTTAATTGTCAAAGATCAATCTGATTAATTTCCCTTTTCTTTTTCCTCCGCTACAATAGGGACAGACCATCACAGGAGGAACCTCACATGAAAAGCGCAGTTTATCGGTCGGTGTGCCCATTGGACTGCCCCGACACCTGCGGCTTGCACGTCACGGTGGAGGGCGGAGAGCGTGTTACGCAAGTGACTGGTGATCCCGATCACCCCGTGACAAAAGGAGCCATCTGTCACAAAGTGCGCCATTTTCCGGAACGGGTACATCACCCCGATCGTATCCTGCAGCCCCTCCGTCGGGTCGGCCGCAAGGGGGAGGGGCGCTTTGAACCGATCAGCTGGGATGAAGCACTGGATGAAATCCTCCGTCAATTTCACGACGCTATCGATCGGAACGGAGCGGAATCCATCCTCCCCTACAGCTACTACGGCAATATGGGTTTGGTTAATAACGGCAGTATGGATCGCCGCTTTTTTCACCGCCTCGGTGCCAGTCGCTTAGAACGGACCATTTGTAATACCGCCGGCAACCAAGGATTTACATATACGACCGGTATCAAAGGGGCGCTTGATCCGGAAGAGACCGTTCACAGTCGTTATGTCATCCTATGGGGTGGCGATTTCGTCAGCACCAATATGCACCAGATGACGTTTCTGACAGAAGCGCGCAAACGCGGGGCCAAAATCATCGCCATCGATGTGCGTAAAAACCGAACAGCGCGTTGGGCCGATGAGTTTATATCAGTCTACCCCGGCACCGATGCCGCCTTGGCCTTGGGATTGATGCACGTGATTGCAGAAGAAGGTTGGCATGATCAAGCGTTTATCCACTCATACACCAGTGGGTGGGAAGCCTTTCGAGAGCGGTTACAGGAGTATCCCCCCGATGTTGTTGCCCGGATCACCGGTGTGCCGGAAGCGCAGATTCGACGTCTAGCACGGGAATACGCCCACTCCAACCCTACCTTCATCCGCATCGGCAACGGCTTGCAACACCACGACAACGGCGGGATGACCGTGCGAACCATCGCCTGCCTGCCGGCATTGACAGGGGCTTGGCGTCATCGCGGTGGTGGGGCGCTCAAAGAAAACGGACTTTTCACCGCCAACAAAGATGTATTGGAACGTCCCGATCTGTTGCCCGACCCCCATGTGCGCACCTTTAATATGATTCAACTGGGCAAGGCGTTGTTGGAAGCAAAACCGCCGGTACAGGTATTGTTCGTTTACAATACCAACCCTGCCGCTGTCGCTCCTGATCAAGCGCGGGTATTAAAAGGATTGCAGCGGGAGGATTTATTTACCGTCGTGCATGAGCTCTTTCTGACCGACACAGCGCGGTACGCCGATCTTGTCCTCCCCGCCACCAGTCACCTGGAAAATATGGATATCTACAAATCTTACTGGCATCTGTATGTGCAGCTGGCCCGACCCGTCATCCCACCCCAAGGGGAGGCGTGGTCCAACTATCGCCTCTTTCGCACACTGGCGGAGCGGATGGGTTTTACTGAACGCTGTTTTGCGGACGCACCGGAGGATATTGTCCGGCAGGTGTTGGATAACCCCGCCAATCCCTATATGCGCAATCTATCTTTTGCAGAGTTGCAGCAACAGGAGATTATAAAACTGAATCTATCCGCCGATCCTTTGTATCCAAACCGCTTGTCCCGTCCAGAAGGGAAAATCGCCCTTTATAGCGAAACCATGGCGGTGGCGGGGATGGACCCCTTACCTGCACACACCCCCTTACCGGAAGGAAGAGACGGAACGGGTACACGAGACGAGCAATTTCCGTTTATGTTTCTCTCTCCACCCAACCATCGTTTTTTAAATACAACCATGGCCAACCATCAATTCTTGCAGAGGCTGGAGAAGCGCCCTTCTCTCGAGATCCATCCCGCTGATGCGGAATCGCTCGCCATCGCAAACGGCGATCGATTGCGGGTTTACAATCGACGTGGAAATGTTATCCTGTACGCGGAAGTGACAGAGCGGGTTCGCCCCGGTGTGGTGGTTTCCCCCGGCCTCTGGTGGAATCAATCCTATGAAGGAAATAAAGGGGTCAATCAACTTACGCCTGACCGGACCGCGGATATGGGAGGAGGGGCTGTCTTCTTCTCTACATCCGTTCAGATTGAACGATTGTAGGGGCAGAACCAGCAATCAAACAACAAATCCTAATTCGACCAATAAACGGAAAGCAGACCGATATCTATTTCAAATCGGCCTGCTTTTTACACAGGAAAGGAAGAAATCATACGGTTATATTCTTCTTGAGCTTCTGTAATAGCTAATTTCGAACATACTTCAAACGATTGCCTACTTGCATGTCCAGAACAAGGCTGAATGAGGGGCATCATCGATTCCTTGTTTTTTCAACCAGGCTTTGTATGTGAACTGCTCTCCACTAAAGCGGTAGAGCTTCTCGATTCATCGAGTCTCCAACGAGTCCTCTCCACGAGCGTAACTTCCCGTAGTTCCTACGGTACATGTTGAAAACGTTTTGTGGGTCTTGCCAAAGTGACAGGAATCGTTTTACGTGGTGACTGTTCCTTCCTCACCAAAATACCAAAGGCACTTTTACTTCCAATCGGCCACCAGGGGGCTGACCGTTGAGTCTCGTGGGTTGAGCGCGGGCATACCAGGCGCGGGCTCGGTGTCAGTCTTCGATTGCCTGGTAGACCATGGTCCAGAAGTCGTGAATAAGCCGCGCTGAATCCGGGGTGGACATTCCGACCTGGGTGAGCAGGAATCCGATGAGCTGTTTGTCTGGGTCAGCGTAGGTCGAGGTCCCGGTTCCGCCGTCCCATCCGAACTGGCCGATGGACGCGTAGTCGCCGCGGTAGGTGCGCACCGCCATCCCGAAGCCCCAGCCGCCGTGCTGCCCTTGGCCGAATGACACATGGACGTTGTTGGTGGCCATGGCTCTTCGGGCGGCTAGTTGCTCGGGCGTAAGGCGGTTGGTGGTCATCAGCTGGACGGCGGGCCGGGACAGGATCCGTTCGGTCCCGTGCATCCCCTCATTCAACAGCATCCGGAAGTAGGCGTAGTAGTCGTCGACGGTGGAGACCAGTCCGCCTCCGCCGCCCTGGAATGCCGGAGGCTGGCTGTGGCGTCCCCCCCTGGCCTCCTCCCACATGAACTCTCCGGTCTGCGGGTCGGGGGCGTAGTTGGGTGGCAGACGGTCAATCTTGCCTTCGGGCACATGGAAACCGGTGTCCTTCATGCCTAGGGGGTCGAAGAGGCGTTCACGCAGAAATGTCTCAAACGACTGGCCCGTGACCCTGGCGACGAGCACGCCAAGTAGATCGTTGCTGATGTGGTACTGCCAGTGCTCTCCAGGATGGTGCATCAGCGGAAGCGTGCCAAGGCGGCGCATCCACTCATCCGGCTCGGGCATCGGCTCCGGTAGATTGGGCGTGAGCCCCTGCTCGAAGATCGCGTTCATGATCGGAGTGCCCAGCGACGTCATATCCATGCCGAGTCCGAACGTGGAGGTCAGCAGGTCCCGTACGGTGATCGGTCGACGTGCTGGCACGGTATCGTCCAGCGAACCGTCAACCCGCTTCAGCACCCGCCGGTCGGCGAGTTCCGGCAGCCACGTCTCTACCCGGTCATCCAGCCGCAGCCTGCACTCGTCGAGCAGGATCATCGCCGCCGCCATCGTGACCGGCTTGGATGTCGAGGCCATCCGGAAGATCGTGTCCCGGCGCATCGGAGCACCACCGTCATGGCGCATCGTGCCAAGCGCTTCGACGTGCGTCTCACCGTTCCGGCTGACTAGGGCGACAAGCCCAGGAATCTTCCCGGATTCGACATGCCGTGCCAGCACCTCACACAGTCTAAGCAGTCCTGCTTCGGAGAAGCCGCTGTTGCTTTGTCCCGTTGTAATCTTTTTCATTTGGTTTCCCTCTCTATACTTTTTTATCAACCCTATGGTTCGAGAGACAAAACAAGACAACTTTTTAAGAGATGACTGGATATACTCCTCCAAGACCAAATATCCCAATGTTCCGTGAATTTTGTTATCTATTTATTTTCTAGCTATTACACTACAACCGTTACTTCATTCCCATCCTTATCTTTGACATCCACTAATGTTAAACCCTTATATTCTTTTAGCGATGAAAGGACAGGCTGTAAGGTTTGCTTGTTCAACAGGGGTGTAGGAAAGGTGATGTTTTCTACTCTTTTATTCACCTGTTTCCAAAACCATTTACTACAGATGATCGCTCCTGTTATGCGTAATACGAAAAAGGGGAGAGGGATGGTATAACGTTTTTTTTCCGCTTGAATAATCACTTTCATCATTATTCGATCACGATCAGCACGGTATCTTTATTGGCAGAGCTAATATCTACAATCTGTCCTTCTGCTTCATTATCGATCGCGTCTAATAACAAATCCATATCAATATCTTTTACATATTTTTCGGATTCGGGAAATTTTTCTGCTATATGATGACCTGCTTTTAGTATGGTTTTAGCGAGATTAAGCGGCAAGTTGATCTTCACTTTGTCTCCATCAGCGGAGTCGATTCTGATTTTCAGCATTTTTTTCAAGTAGTTGGTGTGAGAGGAAGAGTGTGAAGGCGTTTCATCTTTTAGTAATTCGATCAGTTCTGCTCCTTTTTCTGCTGTGATTTTTTCCTCTTGTACCATCGCTAATATTTTTGCAATCTCTTCTTTCAACTTGAATCACTCCTATTCTTTTTTTAGCATTTTTACTGCTTCTTCTGGACTGAGTTCCCCTTTTTCAAGCAGCGAAATGATCTCTTTTTTGTTCACTACCTCTTGTTTCTTTTGTGGTGAATGTCCTAGAGCAGCAATAATTTCATCTAATTTTCCACGGACGGTCGGATAAGAAATCCCTAGTGCTTTTTCCACTTCTTTGATATTGCCTCTGCAAGTTAAAAAGGTTTCAATAAAATGAAGTTGTTCTTTTGCTAATGAGGCTAATTTTGAAAGCTGAAACTCATTTTCGATCGTAGTGTGACAGTGTTTACATTGCAATCGTGTGACTTGTAGCTGCTTACTACAAACTGGACAAGTTGTAATCATTGGAAATGACATATGCTTCTCCTTTCTTAATCACATTATATAATCAGTTATTAAATATGTCAATATATAAATTGATTATGTTAATTAATTTGATCATATATATTGATTTTGTTGTTTGTGATATTGATATTATCTATTTTACGTATGTAAGTGAATTTGCTCAAGTAGCGATATTGCAAACGGCCCTCCCACTGTACTGGGAAGGGCCGTTAATACAGAGACACCAAAGAGTAAAAACGAAGGGAATAAGTGTTTATCCGCCAAGACCCGATTTCCGTCTTTCCTTTATCAGGGTTTTGTCAGCCTGCCATTTCTTCATTGGCAGATGAACGGATTATCATTTAGCCGCCGCTAACTGTCATATCCTGCACTTCTGTAGGTGCAGCCTGCACTTGTCGGCTTTTGTTGCTCACTTCGGAGGAGGTATATACTTCCACTGTCAACGTCCCTCCCCGCAGGATGGAACGAATCAAAATCGGGTGATCCCAATCATTGCGAAAACGAAAATCAGGTCCATACCAGGCAACAGTGGCATCCCGCCCTTTTGGCACATAAGTGACTTCCGCGCTGTGCGAATAGCGGGCAGTTATCGTTAGACCTGCATTATAAACGCTGTTATAGAGGGTGGAAGAGGTTTGACAGATTCCCCCGCCCAATCCCTCACTGTACTCCCCTCTTACAATAATCGTCGCTGGTTTATACCCGCGGGCGGAGGTGCGCTGTCCCACCGTTTGATTAAAAGAGAATTCCTCCCCGGGATTAATAACGCGATTATGGATGGCGTCGCTGGAGAGGCGTACATTAGTCGTGCGATTGACGTTGCCCGGATTGAGATAAGTAGAATAGGTGCCGATCCGTTTCTCATCGACCCGGCGAATCTGTTCCGCTGTTACACGGGGAGCGATGGATACGGTAGGAATAACCTCCGGGCTGTTGAGTCGATCAGGCAGCTGCTCCAACCACCGATCCATAGCGTCTAAATCCATCTTTACGCCCTCTTTTTCCGGTTGAATCGTACCGCCAAATCGTTCCACCTTGGCGTCTGTTGCCGGTACTCGTATTTCCTTGGCGATGGATTCCAGCCATTCTTTCCATTTCTCTTTATCAAGGGTAGATACATCTTCCCCGTCATATCCCCATTCCCGCAAATCCGTTTGCCACTGCTGGTCCCCATGTACCAAAATAAGCGGCAAGGGTTCGGGTTCCTTCTCTTCTTCCGTCTCAGCTAATACTTTCTCCACACCGAGTTCCACATGATTAACCGGACTTAGCGGTTGCCAGAAGGTCCATGTCGTCCCCGCAACCGTGATAAAAACCAGCATTGCGGCTGTCCACAGCAACGGAGCGGGCTGAATGCGATCCAAGGCAAACACTTTAGTGAGGGGGGTGTATTTCAATCCGTTCAACATTTGATTTCCCATTTTCTCTGAAAAACTTACAAACTTTTTCCACTGCAAAGCCCATATATGATAAAAGCGATCCATGGAAGTGGATGAATCACAATATACAGAACGGTCGCCTGGTGATTGGGCCGTTTCCGATAGTTTCGGATGGGCTCCCTTTTCTGTCTTTTCTGCCTGTTCCCCATTAACGCCAGCTGTCTGATATTTCTCTCTTTCTTTTTCGCTCACCTTTTCCTTCTCTCCTTCAGGCAGACACTCGCCCGTATGTAACGAGCGGCTTATCGATCGCTAAAACAGCCGTCCTTGAAACCCTTCACTTCCTTCCCGCTTCGTTGAAATCAACTGAATCGCCTTGTGATAAACATTGGGCAAAGCCAGCTGATCCCATTGACCGGGAGAAACCCAGCAATAACGGTCCGGTAATGGTTCCGCTGTGGTGACAACCACTCCTTCAATAAGGGAAATCTGCCAACGGCGATGGCTAAAGATATGCTCCAACTCCCCCAACTGTGCGCCCATTTCAACGGAAAAACCTCTCTCTTGCAGGGTCGCGCGCAATGTTTGGCCAGGTGTTTGTTCCTGAGGGTTGGTTTCTACCGTAGGTAAGCTCCACATATCCGCCAACAATCCTTCCGGCGGTCGTTTTTCCAACAAAATGTGGTTTCCGTCCGTGATCCAGCCAATGGTGACAGCCGCCGGAACTGGCGGTTTCGCTTTTGTTTTGACTGGCAGCTCCGCTTGAATGCCTTGTTGACGGGCATGACAATGGGCAGCCACCGGACAGCTTTCACAGGCTGGATTAAGCGGTTTACACATCAAGGCGCCCAATTCCATCAACGCCTGATTAAAATCCCCCGGCCGATCCTCGGGGATCACCTGAACCGCTAAGGCTTCGATTTTTTTGCGTGTCGACACTTTTGCTACATCGTCCTTTAATGACAACCAACGGGAAATGACGCGCATCACATTGCCGTCTACCGCCGGAAACCTCCGATTATATGCAATGCTTAAAATAGCGCCCGCAGTGTAGGCGCCGACTCCTTTCAAGCGAGAAATTTCATTCCATTCAGCGGGAACTTCCCCTCCATATGAGGCGGCCACTTCCTTAACCGCCGTATGTAGGTTACGGGCGCGGGAGTAATAACCAAGCCCTTCCCACGCTTTCACCACATCCTCTTCATCCGCCGTTGCTAGATCGTTCAAGGTGGGGAAGCGTTTCATAAAACGATCATAAAAAGGGATCACCGTATCCACTCGCGTCTGTTGCAACATAATTTCCGATATCCAGACCCGATAGGGGTCTCGGTTGATACGCCACGGTAGGTCCCGTTTGTTGTGATCATACCAATTCAACAGATCGTGCCGGATCGCTTCCACCCAGCCGCCATCCAGTTGAGGAACCGATGATGATGTAGATGTGCGACTCACGGGTTCGCCCCCTTTGCTGTTCCATTCTAGTGCCGCATCAGCTAATTTTAATGGTATTTAGAGAGGGATGGATTTCCGAATAAGCGACTCTACCACGCAAAGCGAGACCTGGGAGCGAAGCGACCAAGGCGAGACTTGTGCTGGTGAGTGCATGGAGCGAAGGCGGAGATCCACGACCGTCTTACGATTCAATAACAACTTTTGCTGATGGGGAACTAGCTATCATTCGTAGTTGTTATCCTGATCGGATTGAAGGTTGATCAGGCGTAAGCGATGACCGTCAGCCATTTCTTCTAAGACAAGTAATCGATCCGTGGAAGACGACAGATAAAATCCCAATATGTTACGGCCGGTTTGGTAAACGACCTTTTCCTCCATATTGTTTGCGACAAATAACACTCCACGATCCCGTATCATCCATACTCCGTCTGGATCGAAGCGCACCCCAGCGCCGGCCTCCCCTTCACCGGCAAAATCATAATCATAAACGCGGGATTCCTGGGTATTTAAATTGATCAACTTTAAGATCCCATTAACGGAGTAAGATAAATATTTCCCTTTTGGACTAAGGGTCAAATCCGTCAGACGGGTGGGAGAAACATTTTGTTCGTTCTCGATATAATGAAATCCTTTTCCATCCATCACATGGACTCGTTCAAAAAACCATTCGCTTTCCGATTCTTTTCCTGTGGGAAAAGCCAAATAGCGGCCCTCGGAATCCCAAATCGGCTTTCCCAAAATCCGTTCATCCGCAGGGAGGCGATAAAGAGCGGTAACGGAGTCAGACACCGGATTCCATAAGGCCAACGTATTACCTATAGGCACTGGCGAACCCGGTTCCTCACTCTTCACCACCGTCTCTGGCACCCGAGCTTGAACATAAGCGACTTCATCCCTCACAGGCGACCATACCCCGGCAGAGCCGTCTAATCGGTGCAGCGAGCTTCCGTCCTCAGCGCTTACAAGATGTTGATCGTCGTACAAAAGGTACTTGCCAGAAGAGGACCATTGAATAACATCTGCTAATCGCGATATCGACCGTGATACAACGTGATTGATCGGCTTTGACGTTTCTGTATCAAGTCGGAAGAGCGTGAGGTCCCACCCCTGTTCTCCCTCTCCGATAAAAATAAAAGCATCTTTTCCGGGTGAAACTGATACCGGTTGATCGATAGCGGGAATGCTACCCACTACCAACCGAGTTCCATCCGACTTTTCCACGACCAATCGCCGCTGTTTGCCGTTCGCTTGCTCAAGCAACCGGTGTCCATCTTTCAACAAGTGAACGTTTTCATCGCTCTCAAAATGATGCGAACCGTCATCTTGCTTCAACTCACCGGATCGCATATCAAATACATAATGTTCCTGCTGACCACCGATCTCCCCCAAAAAGTAGAGAAGATCCTCCTGCTCCCGATAGGGAATAATTTCATTAAACACTGTATCAGCCAACACTTCCGGCGGTTTTTCAATGGGGGTGCTCACCCAGCCCATCCAGGTGATTCCTGTGCTGAGTATCAGCAGTAGGAGAAGGGCGCTTCCAACTCTCCACTTGTTCCGACGTTCATCCTCAAGGATATCCGAGGTGATGTCGGGATTGGCACGATTTCGGTCATCCATCCGAAAGAGATCCCTCCCACACCCAAACCCCTAAAAAGTGGAGACCGTGTCACCGTTTAAACGATGGCAAAATACTCCTCTGTACATCAGTGTATCAAAAAGAGAGACAGTGATTAAGGAATTTATTGTGACTTTAATCTTTGTCCTTAGAATGCCATTTTTCCTTCAATCGTTTTGACTATGTAAAAATACGCCAAAGGTTGCGACAGACCAGAATTTGTTGATTTGTCAGGGCTTCTACCTGTAAAAAAAGTGCGGACTCTGTGGTATAATGGGGATCGATTTTTTACCAAGAAAAGTACGGGCTTAACAGTTCCGTTTTCAGATCGACATACATTAGACACAGGAAAGGGAAATAGGGGGAAAGAAATGGTTACTTCTATTTTGGGTTGGTTTAACATCGTGGAATGGATGGGAAATATAGAAGACATCCAGCTTAAAACAGAAGAGGTAGTGGAAGATCCCGTGACCAACCTTTGGGAACCGCTAGTAAACCACATCTTGATGCCCGCCGGTAAAATTACCGTCATCATCATACTGACTTGGTTATCACTCCGGTTTGTGGGCAACTTGATCGACCGTCTCCTCAACCTCAGCCGTTTCAAGGACAACAGAGGTACCACCTTGGCCCGGTTGATCAAATCGACAGCCCGATATGTCATCTACTTTATCGCGGCCATCACCATATTGGACAGTCTAGGAATCAAAATCACGCCTATCCTGGCAGGGGCCGGGATCGTCGGGTTGGCTGTCGGCTTCGGTGCACAAAATTTAGTGAAAGATATTATTACCGGCTTTTTTATCATCTTCGACAATCAGATGGAGGTCGGGGATTATGTGCAAATCAACGGCAACATTGAAGGAACCGTGGAGGAAATCGGGCTCCGCGTTACCCGAATCCGTGAGTTCAACCAACGCCTGCATTACGTCTCCAATGGGGAGATCACCCGAATTACCAACTATAACCGGGATCGCATGCGCCCCATGATCGCGGTAACGGTTCCTTATGAAGCCGAGCAGACGGTTGTACAGCAAACACTAGAACAAATCTGCGATGATTTAAGCAAACGATTCGCTCCTTATGTGATTGAGCCTTTCTCCATCTTCGGCGTTACCAATATTGTGCGTGATGGAGTGGAATATACACTAATGGCCGTTACCACACCGGAAGAGTATTGGCTCATCCAGCGGGAGATGCGAAAAACCATTGTTTACACTTTTAACGAAAAAGGAATTGAGATCGCCTATCCCCGCCAAGTTCACACCAGCCACTACTTTAACGGTTTAAATGAGCCAGAAACAAGAGAAGGTCGGGTGTAAACCATTTGGCTTTATTTTCAACACACACAAACACAAGTGATTCACCTACAAAATCGCTTGTGTTTCGGGGGAGGTTCAAGCTAACGGGTCATTTGTGAAATAACGTAGGAGGTTTTGGAGAAGAACCCCAATAAATAACAACAATATTAATAAGGCTCATCGAAGTAAGTGATGCAATAAGCACGGATATTCAAGCAGCATGTTTTGAATAGGATTGATCAAAACATGCTGCTTGAATAAAATAGGTGTACCCAAAATCGGTATCAAACCTCCGTCTTTGTACCCCCAACAGAACCTGTTAAGATATAACTGATCTCTTTCTTCACATCAGCGTTTCAACTACGATTGCTCCGAGAAATGTGACTCCCACTGCAATTGCCACCCACAATCCCGTACGTTTCAAGTCCACAATCAATACCTGCACGGGATCCACAACCCGCTTTTTACTCTCTTTTTTCACTTTTCCCTTTGCCATATTTCTCCCACCTTTAACCAATCAATTTACAAAAATGATAAATCGCTATAAAATATTTATAAACACAGATCCCATACACCATCCGTTTTCAGAATTCATATACTAAAGGGGACGGATTGCTGACACGTGAAATTGGGACATCGATAAAAGGGCAGAAGGGTTCACATTTCTTATAAACGGGAATAGTTCCCTAACAGGTACTGATTGAGAACCTTTGTTGATGGAGAAATAGCAGAGCCGAGGTGACTTCCATGATGTTATTTCGCGACAGGATGGTACAGATCCATCAATCATATGGGGAACCCCGCGTCATCTATTCGTTGCGCAACCAGTTAGAACGGAATCATATTGAAAGTCGATTGCGCGTCAAACGCAAAAAACACCTTACCACATACCAACTCCTCGTTCCCAGCCAAGACGCACAAAAAGCGGTTGAAATATTGGATTGTTATAAGAAGGAATTAGAAAAGGCATAACCCGGGTCCCGATTTCCGTCTTCCCATTATCAAGGTTTGGCAGCAGCCAACCGCCCCCCTAAGAGGGGGTCTTTTTTACGTCAACCTTGGCTCAGCCAATCCCATAGATAAAAAGTAGCATAACTGCGCCATGGTTGCCATCGTTCTCCCAGTTGACGAATCTCCTCTTCTCCCGGACGTATATCATATCCGTAGACAGACTGTACTGCGTTACGAAGACCGATATCCGCCGCTGGCAGTAAATTGGGTCTACCTAAGCCGAAAAGGAGCAAACACTCCACCGTCCAACGTCCCACCCCGCGCAAGGGCAACATTTCCTCTATCACTCCATCATCGGAGAATCGCTCCAACCGGGACAAATCCAACTGCCCCTCTACAATCCGGCGTGAAATATCGATGATATATTCCGCTTTTCGCCGATTAAACTGGAGTGCTTGCAGATCCTCGTAGCGCAGACGGGCTACCTGTTCCGGAGTGGGAAATACCGGTATTACTGTTTGCTCGTCAAACCTCAAGGTTTCACCGGCGATTTCCACCAGACGGTTGATTAAGGTAGCGGCAAAGGAGAGATTGAGCTGTTGACCGATAATTGTCTTCATCAAACATTCGTACAGGTCGGCATCCAATACAAAATGAAGCCCGGTTCGCTGTTGTACCACCGGATAAAGGACGGGATCGTTCTGCTTGATCCACTCGTAAAACGGGGTTAAATCCACATCTAGCGAAAACATCCGCCGCAGGCGGCGCTCCAACATCTGCACCTCTTCCGCCCCTAAATCGGCATCCGTTTCTACCTGTAAAGCCTCCTCCATCCAGCGCAAGCGCAAAAGCAGCGGACGCTCCACCAAGCGGATGGTTCGCAGGAGAATATCCCCTTTTTGGTAATAGGCTGTCTTTTCAAACTGGGTGAGACGGCGGCTCGTCTCCGAAAAAGAATAACTCCCTTTTGGCTTTAACTTCAGGTGCACCATCGCCGTTCCCCCTTTTCCTCTGCCATTATATCAAAGATCCCCCAATAAGCAGACAAAAAAGACCCGGTCTGCTACCGGGCCGGGCTGCAATTGATGACAAACCCTGATAAAGGAAAGACAAATCGGACCCGGGCCCACTTTGTCATCACTGATGAAGAAAGGGGAGACACTGCTCTACGAATGCACCAAAGGAACCAATCGTCAAAGCAATCGATCACTCTATGGAAACGGGGCGCGGCAGGCGACCCGGGAAGCGCCATCGGTCAATATCACCGAGCTACGAAAATCAATCGATCAATTCCACCTGCACTTCTCTTTTTACGCCAAATTGACGGGCTTCGTCCACATCATTCATATAGACATCGATTTTATTCCCTTTGATCGCCCCACCTGTATCTTGGGCTACTCGGTATCCCACTCCATCGATATAGACGCGGGAACCGATCGGAATCACCTCGGGATCAACGGCAATCGTTACTCCTTCCGCCACTTTTGCGCCGCTGGATGTAACGCCATACGCCGGGTGTCCCGGTGATTTGCCGGTGGATTCTGGACCCGATGTGTATGCAGTCAAGGTAAAAGTGCCCAAAGATTGGCCGCGTGCCATCGTCGGCACTGCGCTTTCGTCATTAGAAGCGGATTGCTTTTTCTGTTTCGCCTTCTCTGTTTCCCCTTTGGCGGGTAGACGCAACTCCTGACCCACCTGGATCAAGGCAGGGTTCTTCAATTGATTTAACTGTGCCAATGTCTCCACATCGGTGTCATGTTGTCGGGCCAGCGCATACAAGGTATCCCCCGGCTGCACTTGAATCGTAGCTTCCTTGGCTTCCGCTTTGTTCGACCAAGAAGGGAGAGCGTTGTTGGAAACAATCGTGAAGCCGCCCACCAAAAAAAGGCCAGCAGCGAGCCAACGCAGGATCGACATACGAATCACCTCATAGATTGATAGATTCGTTATCCATCCTGGCCCAACTGTGGCCATTTCATACCTCGAATTTTTGTTATCGTTCCACTCAACCCATTCGATTACCCTGATGATTTTTCCCGACAACACCGCTCATACTGGGCATGGATCATGATAATCGCCAACATAAAGATCAAACCGATCTGTGGGGCGATAATGGGATAATCATACATACCATGGCCGAGCAGGGCAAACACAACGGAAATGAGCATACCCGCCAAGCGCTTCTCCTCTTTGGAAGGGGCCGCTTTGCGCCACACCCGCGCCCGGTGGGTGGTAACGACCGTCAAGCTTCCGAACAGAATCAACCCCAGCACTCCAAACTCCGTAGCGATGCCGAGGATAATATTGTGGGCATGGTAGAGATAACGTCCGGTCATCTCCTCAAACAGATGGCCAAAATGAAGGGGCAAAACCCCAAACAGCCAGTTTTGGGTAAAAATTTCATACGAGTTTTGCCAGACAAAAAAACGAATTCCCGCTGTTGCCAGCAAGGTCTCTTCCCGTGGAATCAATGTTTTATTGGTATAAATAATTAAGCCCGCAGCCACCAATCCCAAAAAGAGCAACACCGTCCGCTTTCGATTGCCCGTCATCCAAACCTGCACCAACAGACCGAGGATAAGGCCGACCCATGCCCCACGGGAACCGGTACACCAGATTGCGGCGCAAAACAAAAAAAAGGTGGAAAAGGCCGCCACTTTATAAGAACGCTTGGACAAGACGGAAGAGGCATAAATGCTGATCAACGCGAGGCAGATCAACATCGCCGCCGCCAGATTGGAATTGGAGGCGGTACCGATACTACGGACGGATTCCGCTTGCTGCATCGGATAAAATCCAAGCAGATAAAAGAGTGTATTCTTCTCGGTCGGAATCCAATCGATTCGCTGAAAAATGGTGACAAAGGCCACATAGAGACCCGACAGCCAAAAAAGCAGATATAGGCGTTCCACTTGGCGCCAAGACCACGTTAACCCCCGCTTCACCCATATGGTCAAAAGATAATACAAGCCGAATAGGGTGATTGGGATCACCCCCGCAGGCAACCATCCAAACACCAGAAACGGGTTAAACGCCCAACTGATCGCGGATAAAATCACAAAAGCAAAAAAGGTGCCCTCAGGCCATCCGCGAATGCTCCACTTGTCCTTGATTACAAACGGAGCGGCCACACCTAAAGCGATAAGAACCGCTACCGGTAAAACAGGGGAAATTAAAATCGAGATATATAAAAACGATATCCAACGCTCTAGCAGCCGTTGTCGCGAGTCGAATTCCAACGTAACAGACTCCCTTACCCATTGATTGGTGGAGCTCTGCAATAGCACCTCTTGCATTATATCCATCCACTGGCAAAAGAACAAGATCTTCTGCTCGGTTTCTATTCCGATTGTATAACGCGAGTGGCCATTTGACCTAATACCGCCTCTACACTTTTAGACGGATGGATATTCCATCGCCACGCCAACATCCGTTGCCGCATCGGCTCCAGACATTCAGGGTGCTCCAGCCAATGAGCCAACCATGCGAGAACTTCCTCTTCATCCGCCGCTTGGTGGGCCAAGCCGCGATCCACCATAAACCGTTCGTTTCCCTCCTCCTGCCCAGGGATGGTTCCAAACAACAACAGCGGTTTACCCTTGGCAATCGCTTCTGTTAACGTCATTCCTCCCGGTTTTGTCAGAAGTACATCCGCTGCATCCATCCAATCCGCCATATCTCGGGTGAAACCGGTGATGCGGATATGGGGATGGTTTAATTCCGGTTGGCGGGACAAAGCTTGACGAAGTCTGTGATTATGTCCGGTACAGACGATGATCTGTAAGTTTTCGCGCTTATCAGCTACTGTGGCGACCAATTCTTCGGTCCGTCCTAAACCGAAGCCGCCTCCCATAATCAGCACCGTCGGCATATGGTAAATACCCAGTTTAATCCGGGCCTCTTCTTTGCTTTGCTTTTTCCAAAAGTGATCCTCAGTCGGAATACCCGTCACAGCAATCTTATTTCGCTCCACACCCAAGGCGATCAATTGCTCCTTTACCCCATTGTGAGGGGCCAGGTAAAGATCTACCTCCGGGCTGACCCAGGAACCGTGCGCACAAAAATCGGTAATCAATGTACAGAGGCGAACCGGTAACCCTTCTTTTTTTAAACGGGCAACCCCTGAGCTGGCAAAAGGATGAGTAGCTACAATCACTCCCGGTCGAAAATCAGCGATATAATCGGCTAAACGGGAATACAGCGCTTGATAGAGACACCACTGGATCCACCGCGGAAAAGCACGACTATGATGTTTTCCGTACATTCGCCGCCACAAGCCGGGAGCTTTTTGAATCATTCCCAGATAGGAATACACCAACGCTTGGTTCACTTGCGGACGAAGCTCTCTGCCGAGCTCCACCAATTGCACTTGCACCTCTTCGTCCGCAAGCTTGATTCCCCGAGCGAGCGCCTGGGCCGCACGGGTGTGTCCCGCTCCAAAGCTTTCAGAAACCAAGAGGACGTTTCTATTTCCATTCCACGCGGTTTTCGGTGTCCAATTTTTCAGTTCCGTCAGACCGCTGCTCGACCAAGCCATGCGATCCATCTTATCCACCTCTCTCCCGCTCCGTCTACCGACGTAACAGGATTGACTCATCTCAAGCAAACGTTTTTTTCCGTTCATCGGTTTCAAGCCCTTATTATACCATACACCCCAAAAGGACAACCCATACACGATACTCCACAAAAAAGGCATCCTTTCCACCATCCGATGGATGGGATGCGTCAAAAAAACATGAGAATGATTCTCGCTTATTGCTTTTATCAGTGATAATGATTATCATACAAATGAGATCGCAATCATACATTCTTTTCATTTTTCGACATAAGGAGTTTCATCATGTCTCAGCCTGTTCTTTATCGCCCATTCACCCGCTGGATGGGATTGGCATCGGGAATCGTCCTCTTGCTATTGTCCATGGTGGCCAGCGTCAAATGGGGATGGACCCACATTGACTGGACGTCCTTTTTTACTGCCTACACCACTGACGTACCTACGCAGCAACAATTGGTCATCCAGTCCACCCGCGTGCCCCGAGCATTGATCGCCGCCGCCGTCGGTGCCAGTTTGGCCATCGCAGGGGCCTTGATGCAGGCGCTAACCCGAAACCCGCTAGCCTCTCCCGGCATTTTTGGCATCAATGCGGGCGCTGCATTTTTTGTGGTGGTTGGAACCTCTTTTTTCGCCGTCAACTCACTACAAGCTTATACCTGGATCGCTTTTGCCGGAGCAGCAGTCGCCGGTCTAGTCGTCGCCCTACTTGGGTCGAGCGGGAGAAGCGGCCTCACACCCATTAAACTCACACTGGCCGGTGCTGCCATCACCGCCCTTTTCTCTACACTGACACAAGGGATTCTCGTGATGGATCAACGCACGATGGAAGAAGTATTGCTATGGTTATCCGGCTCCATCGTCGGCAGGAAAGTGGAGACCCTCTGGACTGTCCTTCCCTTTTTGGTGGTAGCGTGGGGGTTGGCATTGGCCCTCTCCTCTTCCATCACCACGCTGGTCATGGGAGAAGATGTCGCCCGCGGCTTAGGCCAGCGTACCGCATGGGTCAAAGGTGGTGCCGCCTTGTGTGTTGTTCTGTTGGCAGGTAGTGCCGTGGCAATTGCCGGACCGATCAGTTTAGTCGGCCTTCTCATCCCCCATATTGCCCGTGCTCTGGTGGGTCATGATTACCGCTGGGTGATTCCCTATTGTTTTTGGTTGGGTGGAACATTTTTATTGCTGGCGGACATCGGTGCCCGTTATTTGATCATGCCGGGAAGTCCCCTGATGACATGGTTGGCGGGAACGGGCTCCACCATTTCCGTCGATGAGGTTCCGGTGGGTGTGATCACCGCTCTCTTGGGGGTTCCATTCTTTATCACCATCGCCCGAAGGAGTTTATCCCATTGAAACATTCGATCACCATTCGCATCCCACCCACCGTCTCCTTTCTACTGGATCGGCGGGCGCCCTTGGTATGGATGGCTCTGTTGATTGCCAACATCGTGCTCTTCACCCTCAGTCTGGGAAGCGGAGAAGTCAAAATTCCACCGTTGGATGTATGGTTGGCCCTGTTTGGTCAAGGTTCAAGCGCTGATCAGATGATTATCCATTCCTTGCGCCTACCCCGGTTGATAACCGCTTGTCTCGTCGGGATCGCTATGGGAGTTGCCGGTGCTCTCTTTCAAGGAGTGATGCGCAATCCCTTGGCATCCCCGGATATCATCGGGGTTAGCGGAGGAGCATCGGTAGCGGCGGTCGCCTTTCTGGTATTTGGAGCAAACGCTGGCATCGCATGGCTGCCGATAGCCTCATTCGTCGGTGGGGCGGCAGCAGCCGCTTTGATATACGTCCTGGCCTGGAAAGACGGTGTATCCCCTCTCCGCCTGGTTTTAATCGGGATCGGTATTCAAACCGCCGCCCAAGGATTAACCACCTTGCTCTTGATCTTGAGTCCGATTCATACCACCAGTCAAGCGATGGTATGGTTGACGGGGAGCGTCTACGCCAGCTCCTGGACCACTGTGCACAACCTGTTGCCGTGGCTGCTGATCGGTTTACCCATCGCCATTTTCTTAGTCGTCCCGCTTAATCTGCTGCAACTGGGGGATTCAATCGCCATCGGGCTAGGGGGAGCGGTACAGATCAACCGATTGGCCATTATCCTTACCGGGGTCGCGTTGGCAGCCGTCGCAGTGGCGATGGCGGGTCCCATTGGTTTTGTCGGATTGATGGCCCCTCATATTGCCCGCATGCTGACCGGTCCCGCTTTTGGCGGAGTGTTGCCGGCGGCGGCTCTCACCGGATCGTTGTTAGTCATAACAGCGGATTGGGTCGCCCGTGTCGCTTTCAGCCCCTTGGATTTGCCGGCGGGACTGTTTACAGCTGTATTAGGAGCGCCGTTTCTACTGTTTCTGCTGTTACGAAGCGATCGCCATTCCATCTGAATGGGAGGAATTTCGATGACAACCGGTTTACAAACACGTGACTTAACACTGGGATACAGCGGTGAACCCGTGATCCGGGAATTGAACCTATCCATTCCCAAAGGAAAGGTAACCGTATTCGTCGGCAGTAACGGCTGTGGGAAATCGACACTTCTGCGCTCCCTCGCCCGTCTGTTAAAGCCCTGGGACGGAAGCGTCTGGTTAAACGGAAAAGATATCGCCCGCCAATCCACCAAAAAAACTGCTCGTGAGCTGGCTATCCTACCTCAAGGTCCCGTGGCACCGGAAGGGCTGACAGTCCTGCAACTGGTCAAACAAGGCCGCTATCCACACCAGAGCTGGTTACAGCAATGGAGTGCCGAGGATGAAAGCATGGTGCAGTGGGCCTTGGAAGTGACACAGATGACGTCCTATAGCGAACGAAGTGTTGACTCCCTCTCCGGTGGACAGCGGCAACGGGCATGGATCGCCATGACGTTGGCACAGGGGACGGATACACTGTTACTGGATGAACCCACCACCTATTTGGATTTAACCCACCAAATCGAAGTGCTGGACCTCTTGTTTACTCTTAACCGGGTGGAGAGGCGCACGGTCATTATGGTGCTCCATGACCTCAACCTAGCCGCCCGCTACGGGGATCACTTGGTGGCCGTCCGCCAGGGGCAAGTCTATGCCCAAGGAGCGCCGGAAAATATTCTCACTCCCGAGTTGGCACGAGAAGTGTTTGGATTGGAATGCCAGATTATCCCGGACCCGCTGTTTGGCACGCCGATGTTGGTACCACAGGGGCAAGGCCGTTTGTTGCCTCCCAACACATTAACAGGGACAGGTGATTGATGATGACATCCCTTCAACTGGATACCGCTTCATTGGAAAAACGTTTTGCCTGGTCTTTTGAAACGGAAGCCCCTTCTAACAACACCTTTGCTGCCTCCCTGTTAAATCCATCCGACCGCGACCGACTCCTGCGGATGTGGCAGGAACGGATTGGGACACAGGAGTGGAGCGTAGCCGCTTCGATGTTGTTTAAACGATATACCGCCCTCCTGATGCCGGGCTGGCTATTCGCTCTCAGCCGTCTCGATCAGGCGATCACGGTCACACCGGAGCGCTGGGCGTTGCGTTTTGGGGAGGGATGGGATGTCTCTTTAGTCCTACCGACAGAACCAGCGGTAACCGTTCCCTCTTCCGCCGATGAGCGTCCGTTGTGGCGGCAACTGGCGGTTCGCGCCTTTTTCCACGATCATTTGGCACCGGTAATCCACGCCTTTTCCGACCACCTCTCCCCCTCCGTCTGCTGGGAGAGCGCTCGCCTCTACCTGTATCACTACTATGAAAGCTGGGAACGGGAAGCGGAATCGATACAAGTGCAAAAACAACTACAGGACGATCTTCACTTTCTCATTGATCGGAACAATCCCTGGATTGACGGCCGTACACCCAATCCGCTCTCCATCCCTTTCCGCTTGGTGAAGTTACCGGAGGAACCGGATCAATCAATGCGGGTCAGACGCACTTGTTGTCTCTATTATCGATTGCCTGACGCCATCTGCTGTACCACCTGTCCCCGGCGAAAACATGAGTGGCTCACCGATGGACAACCACTACCATCAAAGAAAGAAGCAGGCGGTAAGTAACGGGGGACAGCTGACACTACCGCTATCCATCAAAGGTATATGGTTGCACCGGAATTGCGTTTTTCTGCTGATGAACGAACGGCAGCATCAACATAACAAACGCCCCATACCATAAAGGTACCGGGGCGTTTGTTTATCATTTTGTGGCTTATTTTGGATTTGACCTGAGATCAAAATTTCATTATACTTTTTTGAAACCTCCATCTTACAGCAACAATCATTACAATTAGGCACGAGACGAGGTTTAGTCCCTTACCATGCGTGATATAATAATGGTAACCCCCTCTAACGTTAACCATGTTCCATTTAAGCCTCGATAAAAAAGGCGGTGTTGTATATGGAAACGTTGCTCTCCAAATTTCACGACGGGGATTGGGTGAAAGGGAAGACGATCAACGACGAACTGTTTCAAGGATATATCGAATCAATCAATCATTATCAAAATACAGCTAAAGTACGCATCATTCAGTCGGATAACCCTCACATCATCGGCAAACTGTCCATCAGCACCCTTGATCAGCTGAAGCACTACGAGGAGTCAGCCCTGAACGAGGAAGGACACTTGCGCAACTTTATCGACTTAGCCCTTACCACCCATGATAAAGAATGGTTTATTGAACTAACCGATGCCTTAAAGGAGCAACAACAGCGTTTGCCCTCTAGCTGATCCGGAAAAATAGATGCAAAAACGGAGTAACTCCGATTGTAGATCGGTTCAATCCGTCTGCGGCTGATCGCCCATTTCCGCGATCAGCTTTTTTGTATTTACCGCCACCCTTCAACACGTTTGTGTGCCGATAAAGGGAGGCGATCCCGGCCTTCTCCAAAGCAGCGGAGATCCGTTTAAGAAAGAGAAAGGACGGTGTCATCACATTCCTCCTACTTTTGGTTTATTCGCACCGCTCAAAGATCATTTAACATGCGCATTTCAAATAAGTAATCATATTGATGCCAATCGCTTGTACCATACGTTCGTTCTCGAATGCCATTCGCTGACTGTACCCAGGAAAACGATGCTCTCTCTTTCAAAATTTCTTTGGCCTGGTCAAAACATGTGCAAACAGCAAGCAAACGAGCACACTCCTCCCACTCCCTCCCTTCTTCCGTTTCCCAAACAAGGCAGACCCGTTCTTCATCATCCTCATAAATGCCAGAACTAAACTCCACCATTTTTTTCACGCCGTTGATATACACCGGTTCAAACCAATGCCCCCAAGTATCAGCAGAGCTTTTCATATAAACCGGTTCCGTTAATGTTGCTGCCCATTCAGCAAAGGAAACTCTTTCAACAGTGAATGGCCAGTCAGTGTAGCTATCGCGATGGACCATCCACTCCACCTCTTCTTCAACTGCTTTTACATCCGTATATGAAAAATCTTCCCCATGAAAGCGCTCCTTTTCTACATAAGCAATCGCTTGTGTTTGATCTTTTGCGACCACCCACTCCCGGAAACCGTTTTTATGCTCAATCCGGAAATATTTCATTCCTCTTCACCTCTAGGGCATAACCTTACACTTCTTCCCCATCCACAATCGCCTGCACTCTTCCCACCTGTCCATCGATCAGGCGCACCTTAATTCCATGAGGATGAGTAGCGGAACGGGTCAAGATCTCCTTAACCACCCCACGCGTTCGCTTTCCCGTCCGTTGATCTTGTTTCAACACAATATCCACAGTCTGACCCGGCTGAATTTGAGACCGTTTTTTTCCGTCCATCATCATTCCTCCTCAAAAAATACAAAAACGGATGGAAGAGCGACATCATGCCGACACCCCCATCCGCATTCCTTAACCGTACATTTGCTTAATCTTTTCCTGTAATGCTTCATCTTCCAGATATTCATCATAAGTCGTCATTTTATCTACCAGTCCTTGCGGCGTAACCTCCATCACGCGATTGGCCACCGATTGCACCATCTGGTGGTCATGGGAGGTAAACAGAATCGTGCCCGGGAATTCCTCCAACCCTTTATTGAGAGCGGTGATGGCCTCCATATCCAGATGGTTGGTGGGCTCATCCAGGATCAGCACATTGGCCCCGGACAACATCATCCGCGCCAACATACAGCGCACTTTTTCGCCCCCGGACAAAACATGGGCTTTTTTCATTACATCTTCACCGGAAAAGAGCATCCGCCCCAAAAAGCCGCGAATAAAGGTTTCCGTTTGATCCGTCGAGTACTGGCGCAACCAATCCACCAAGGTTAGATCCACACCGTCAAAGTAAGCGTTGTGGTCTTTAGGGAAATAGGCGACAGAGGTAGTGATTCCCCAATGAACCTCCCCTGCCTCCTGTTCCTCTTCACCAGCTAAAACCTGAAACAGTGTCGTTTTCGCCAAGCCGTCAGGGCCGACAAACGCAACTTTATCTCCCTTGTTGATCATAAAGGAGAGGGTTTTTAGAACCGGGTCACCGTCCACCGCTTGCTGCAGCCCTTCCACCCGCAACAGATCATTACCCGCTTCCCGCTCTGGCTGAAACTTGATAAAGGGATAGCGGCGGGAAGAGGGGCGAATATCCTCCAGCGTCAATTTCTCCAGTAACTTTTTACGGGAGGTAGCTTGCCGCGCTTTTGACTTATTGCTGCTGAAACGGGCGATAAAGGACTCCAGCTGCTTGCGCTGCTCTTCTACCTTCTTGTTTTTCTCTTTTGCCATCTGCTGTGCCAACTGGCTAGACTCATACCAGAAATCGTAGTTGCCCACATACAATTTGATCTCCCCAAAATCAATATCCGCCATATGGGTGCAGACAGTGTTGAGGAAATGACGATCGTGAGAAACCACGATCACTGTATTGTCAAAGTTGAGCAGGAAATCCTCCAACCAGCGAATCGCCTGGATGTCGAGGTGGTTGGTCGGTTCGTCCAGGAGCAGAATATCCGGCTGACCAAACAAGGCTTGGGCCAACAGCACCTTCACCTTGTCGTTGCCCTCCAGCTCCTTCATTTTTTTATAGTGAAGCTCTTCCGAAATTCCCAACCCAGACAACAGCTGTGCCGCTTCCGCTTCGGCTTCCCAACCGTTCAGCTCGGCGAACTCCCCTTCCAGCTCAGCCGCCCGTACCCCGTCTTCATCGGAGAAGTCCGGTTTGGCGTACAGCGCATCCTTTTCCTTCATAATCTCATACAGGCGCCGGTGCCCCATAATTACCGTCTCTAGCACCGGGTGTTCCTCATACTGAAAATGGTCTTGCTTTAACACCGCCAACCGCCGTCCGGAGGTAATGCTTACTTCCCCTTTGTTTGGCTCCACTTCCCCGGATAAAATCTTAAGAAAAGTGGACTTACCGGCCCCGTTGGCTCCAATCAACCCGTAGCAATTGCCCGGGGTAAATTTAATATTGACGTCTTCAAACAGTTTGCGCCCGCCATAACGCAGGCCCACTCCTTGCACTTGGATCATGAGATTCCGTCCTCCACCTTTAAAAAAACTCTTTTACTATTGTAACATGAAGACAAGCAAAAAGATCACCCGCTGGCAAGCGTAATATAAAATGTCCGCAGGAGCAAGATCATGGGGCCCAAACCCTATCAGCATCATCATTGAGCAGCATATTCACCAAAGGAGATTTTGTTCGATAAAGCGAATAGACTTAGGATGAGAGAGGAGGTTTGCACCTTTTTGATTTTGACGTCGGAATCGTGGGTAGAGGTGTTGGTGGGGGTGGGGCAGGACTTTCCGTGGTTGCGCTGGTTGGTGGTAACAACGTTTGTGGTCCTCTTTTTCATGTTTTTAATCGTCGCTTTTCGCGTCATTCGTGGAGATTGGATCCCTTTTTGGTTTCACCGCTCCGATGAAACGGGAATAGATCGCGTAAGGGGAAGCGGTCCTTTTCACATCGATCCGGCGGTGTTACGAAACTCCTCTTTGGAGGAGAGTGCCAGCGGGATGGAGCCGATCACCCGCTATATGGGGGAAAAAGATCGCCAAATTGACACTTTGAAGGAAATTCTCTCCGAATTGAAGCAAGATCAAAAAGCGGAAGCCGACCGCAACACCGACTTTATCGCCATGATGGAAATAGTGGCCGATGGCGTCTCAAGCACCCTGACCCATGCATATATTAAACTTGAGAACTCTTTTTCCATCGATTATCCTTATATTATAGACAGTATTCAATCGGCTATGGCCAATGAGAAAGTGAAAAACCCCGGAGTAGGCGTATTTGTCCCCCATGCGGACGGACAATCACTGGTTCCGATCGCTTGGGTGGGTTTAACCAAATCCTTTGAAGATTATCGTCCGACGCCCACGGTCCACTCACCGGAAGGCTGGGTTTGGCTGTACGCCCACACCCGCGGCTGGAGCGACTTAACCAAGGAGCGTTTGCAGCAAAGTCCTCCCGAAACCCGCTCCATGATCGCCAGTCCGCTTGTCGCCAACGAGGAAAAATTGGGGGTGCTCGCCATCTACGCAGAGATGGAAAATGGTTTTTGTCATCCCATGGATAGCCGTCATCTTGCATCCTTTGCTAAACTGCTCAGTTCGCTCGTCTATCTCGACCGATATGGTACGCGCGTTCCGAAAGGGGGCAAGAAACGGTGAAAAGGCAACCCAGCTTTCATCAACGGGTCAAAGAGATCCACCGTCGCTACCGCGCCGGTTTGATCAACCGGGAAGAATACTTAAAACAAGTAAAGGCAGGACGCTTTGACCAGGTCATGGAAGATATTGACCGCAAATACGAGAGATATTATAAAATGCTGGAGAAAAACGCGTAAGAAGCGGATGATTGCTTCGGTTATACGCATCCAAACCAACTCTTCAGCAATCATTTTGAAACCATCCCTCCCCCGTCGGCAGGGAGTTTTTTATGTTAACTTTTCTGTTGCTGATTTCGACCAAAATGATCGATCCTCTCTTTCATCTCGTCGATAAATCAATCACAGTGATTTACTTTTTTTCATCGGATAGGTTTACTATGTAATCCAGATAGCATAGAATAGAGACAAAAGAAACGCATAATATAATAAGGCACGAACCCGGATCATCGGGTCCGTGCAACTGAGATCTCTAGGAGTCATCAGAAGTCCGGTTCCCGGTGCCACGGGTATCGGACTTCTTGTTTTCCCGGCGCTTTTGCAACCAGTGTGCCAATATCACTGGTCCAAAAACCAGCAACACTTGCCACAGATGGCTGAAAAGCCAGGACAACAAGTCTCGCATGCGGATTCACCTCCTTCCGCACCAACGTCACGGAAGGCCACCTCCTTTCCAGGGGCAAGATCGGATACCCCTGCCCTGGCCCGGTGAGGCCAAGGCCAGGGCAAGAATCCAATGAGCCACCGAAAAAAAGGATCAGATCCACATCAAGAAACGTCCGATCTGGATCGCGTCTTGTCCATTATAGCATATATTGTGTGAATATTCTCCTTCCAATTCAAAATACAAAGCCCGCATCTAACAAAACCATTGGATGCGGGCTTTGTAATCGAGTCCCCCATTACACAATCCGCTTACGAATAAAGGCACTCAAATAATCGATCAATACCACCACAACCACGATCACCAACAAAATCATGCCGATCTCAGACCAGTTGCGGTTGGCGACGGCGATGGTAATCAGGGTGCCAATGCCACCAGCACCAATGATGCCCAAGATGGTGGAGGCGCGAACATCGATCTCAAAGCGATAGATGGCGTAAGAAAGGAATTGCGGAATGATCTGCGGAATAATGCCATAAAACAAAGTCTGTATCTTATTGGCGCCGTTGGCGCTCATCGCTTCCACCACATTCATCTCAATCGCCTCAATCGCTTCCGCATACAGTTTCCCCAACATGCCGATGGAGTTGATCGCAATCGCCAAAACTCCGGCAAAAGGATTGGGGCCAACTGCGGCGACAAAGATTAACGCCAACAACAGCTCCGGAAAAGTTCGGATTCCACTGAGAATACCACTGCCGAGGTTGCGTAACCAGCGGTTTTTCACCATATTGGAAGCCGCCAAAAAAGCGATGGGCACCGCCAGGATGGAAGCCATCAAGGTCCCGGTGTAAGCGATAAAGAGGGTTTCCATCATTTTTTCCATCACTTTGCCAAAGGCGCTGAAATCCGGAGACAACATCTGTGGAATCACTCGATCCAAGTTGTTGATCGTCCGCTCACTCAACACCCGTTCCCACTTCACATCAATACCGGTAAACACCCATACATAGAGAGCCACCACAGCAATGGCAATCACCCACCGGATGACGATTTGCCGCCAGCTTCGTTTTGGTTTGGGTATCGTCATCGCTCAAACCAGCCTTTCCCGGATTTTACCGCTGATATATTCAATCGCCAACACCACAAAGAAAATCACGATAATTAAGGTCATCACGTTGGGATAGCGTAAAAAGCCGATCTGCTGCTGCAAGAGAAGGCCGATCCCGCCTGCTCCCACAAACCCGAGAACCACCGAAGCGCGGATATTGATCTCAAACACATACAGGCTCAACGAGCAAAACTGGGGCAACACCTGGGGAATAACCGCATATACAATCGTTTGAATCGCATTTCCCCCTGAAGCCCGAATCGCTTCCAAAGGCTGTGGGTCAATCGATTCAATGGTTTCACTGATCAATTTGGTCAATATCCCAAAGGAAAAAATAATAAGAGCCAGTATACCGGAAAATACCCCAATGCCAAAGATGCCGACAAACACCACAGCCAGAATGATATCCGGAATGGTACGGAGCGCATTGAGAAACAACTTAGCCGTATGGTAGAGCCAAGGGATGGTTGTCACATTACGGGCTGCCAACAGACTGACAGGGATACACAGAATAGCGGCAATCGTAGTGGCAATCACCGCCATCTGGATCGTTTCCACCAGCTTGGGCCATACCTGAGAGACATAATCCCAATTGGGCGGGAACAATTGACCCACCATATTAAAGACATGAGGCAACCCTTCAATCAAGTCGGTGATGGTGGATTCCGTCTCCATTGAGCTCCAGATATAAAGTCCGACCACTACCGCAAAAATCAGGGTGATCCGCTTTTTTTCGCGGCCGGATATAACGTTCCCGGAAAATGATTCACTTGAGGGAACGGAAGCGATCTTAGGCATGTTGAACCTCGCCCCCCCGTTTGTCTTCGTCACGGATCGGACGACCATAAATCTCCTCAAACGTTTTTTCCGTCACCTGGCTGGCAGGACCGTCGTACACCACTTCCCCCGCACGCATACCGATAATCCGGTCCGCGTATTCCATCGCCATATCGATGTAATGCAGATTGACTAAGGTTGTGATTTTATCTTCGCGGTTAATCTTTTTTAGGTAACTCATCACTTGGTGGGAAGTTGGTGGATCTAGGCTGGCCACAGGCTCATCCGCCAAGATGATGGAGGGCTGCTGGGTCAGTACCCGTGCAATGCTGACACGCTGCTGTTGACCGCCGGACAATTGATCCGCTCGTTGGTATACTTTTTCCTCAATGTTTACCCGCTTTAGGCTCTCATAAGCCAGAGTCACATCTTCTTTGGAATACAGATGAAAAACGCTGCGCAAGGTACCGGTATGTCCCAAGCGGCCGGAAATCACATTTTTCATCACGGTAGAGCGTTTCACCAAGTTGTAGTTCTGAAAGATAATACCTACCTTGGTGCGTAATTGACGCAACTGCTTCCCTTTAAATGGAATGATATTCTCACCATCGACCAACAGCTGACCATCCGTGGGGGTCACCAAACGGTTGATGCTGCGGATCAAGGTGGATTTCCCTGCCCCGGACAGCCCCACCACTACAATAAATTCCCCTTCCTCGATCTTGAGGTTAACGTTTTTCAGTCCTTGGGTTCCATTGGGATAGACCAGAGATACATCCTGAAACTGGATCACAGCAGTCACTCCTGACTGTTTTAGTAATCACGCGAAAAAAGGGCCTCCTTTCGGAGAACCCCTTACACTGTGAGGAACTGGGGAGCCTGCCCCCAATATCATCAGTTACCGTCGATATCGATGGAGTCCTCAAACTTTTTATAGGTGTCGCGGACGATCGTGTAATCCTCATCCTTGGCTTCACGGATCGCGTCCCAGTTGTATACCTCATTCATAATGTTAACCATTTCCTTATCATCGTTGAAACCGAGGAAGGCTTGACGAATTTTTTCCACCAATTCCTTATCCAAATCCTTGGTGACGGAGATGGTATCGTTCGGGATCGGGTCAGTGTAATCGATCACTTTTAGCTTTTTCTTGACGTCGGGATAATCCTGTTCCAAAGTATCCCGAGCATCTTCAAAGGTGGTAGCCACATCGGCATCCCCTTCGTATACGGTGATCAGGGCATTGTCATGGCCGCCGGCTTGTACCGCTTCACCAAAGAATTCTGCTTGTACATCCTTCACTTTAAACTCATCCATCAGCTGCGATGCGGGAAACAGATACCCAGAGGTTGAATTGGTATCAGCAAACGCCCATGTTTTCCCTTTTAAATCCTTGAGGGATTTGATGCCGGAGTCAGCACGTACCACATATTGCGCACGATAGGTATCTTCCCCGTGACGCTCCGATTTGAGAATTACTTCCACCCCATGCTTATCGTTGGCCAACACATAGCCAAAAGCCGGGATAAATCCGATATGCACCTGATTGGAACCCATGGCTTCGATCAGGGCGGAGTAGTTGGTCATGACGCGCCCTTCCACTTCCACCCCCAACTCTTCGCTCAATTTGTCAGCCAAAGGCTTTACAGTATCGGCGATTTTATCGGAATCCTGGGACGGTACAAACCCCATCACCAACTTATCCGGATTAGCTGGGTCTCCACCCGCTTGACCGCATGCCGCTAACACAACGACAAGGGCGAGTGATAACAACATAGACAAGAGCTTTTTCATAGATCCCCCTCCGAGAGTGTAAGAATTATTTCCTACCAGAGTGTACAAATGCCATATGTGATTATAACTAAAGCCATGATAAAGTTTATATTAACTTTCTTGCTAAATCTACTGTCTTTTCAAGCGATCGGGAATAAAGTATGATCGAACGGTATCATGCGTCTAAGAAAGGAGCGATTTTTTGACAACCAACATCCTCGCTGGCCGCTTAATCATTTTTGATTTGGACGGAACGCTATACGAAGATACGGCCCACTTTGATTATTATGCTTCATTATTAAAAGAAAATCTTCCCCTTGAAAAACGGGATGATTTTGCGCGTACTTATCGGCAAATTTTAGCCGGCAACCACCCCCTTACCATCGGCAAAGTATACGATGTAAACCGCGATGCAATCCTCAGCCTCGATCCCGCCACACTGGAAGTACAATCCGTCTGCGACTGGGACGGTGCCCCTTGGTCGCAAAATCGTATTCATCAAACCTATTCCGGTTCACTCACACTGGATTTTGATCAAATCGTCGCCATTGGTGACGGATGGTGGATTCCCTTTGCTGTCGCCAAACACTTTGGCGCGGGAGAGACCTACCCTTTTTACGTCAAAACCAAAGAATATCTGGCTGCCCATGAGCACCTATTGACCCGTACCCCAGGTCTAAAAGCGTGGCTCCAAGAGCAACGGCAAGCGAAAACGTTGGTATTGGTGACCAACAGTGACCAGGATGACGTTCAGCGGCTACTCTCTCGCTTACATTTGGACGGGCTCTTTCACCAAATCGTAACCTCGGCTCGCAAACCGACCCATACAAGCCGAATTTTCCAAAACCTTCTCCGGCAACATCAGGTGTCACCGGAAGAAACGATCTCGATCGGAGACAATTATATCAATGAAATCGCTCCTGCCCTTCAGCTGGGAATGAAAGCCATCCTCCTGCAAAACTCACCCTTTACACATCGACATGAGCGCCTGCAGGTGGTTCGCAGCATGAGCGATCTGTTTTAAGAAGACCCTGCTCCGCATTGGAGCGGGGTTTTTATTGGGGTAAGTTTTCGCTTTATCGGCTACACTAGGGGGGCAACCCCGCATTCTCTAATATTGGGAGGGACCTCTTGATGTCAATTCTTCAGCAAAAGAACACTATCATCCTGCTAACTTGTCTCGTCTTTTTTTTAGATACGTTGGCAGTACCGACATGGGCCGCTCCTCCCCACCAAATGGATCGGTTTTATTTTGAACGGAACGGCTCCGTTATCTGGGAGGTCCCGACGACACAGCCGATGATCGCTCTCACCTTTGACGATGGCCCCAATCCTCGCTACACAACGGAGATCCTTGATATTCTGAAAAAATATGACGCCAAAGCGACTTTTTTTGTGATTGGAGAACAAGTGGAAAAATACCCCGAACTGGTAAAACGGGAAATCCGCGAAGGACATGAAGTGGGCAACCATACCTTTCACCATCGCTCCATCAAACGTCAGAATGCCGCTACCATCAGTCACGAACTAGCAGAAACAGATATCCTGGTGCTAGGTTTAACCGGTATACATCCTCACCTCTTTCGACCTCCGGGTGGATATTATGACCAACCGACGGTAGAGACGGCAACAAAAGCGGGCTATCAAGTAGTGATGTGGTCCTGGCATCAGGATACACGAGATTGGAGTCGGCCGGGAGTACATAAAATTGCATCCACCGTGATCAACAACGCCAGAAACGGTGATATTGTACTCCTCCATGACCATGGGGGTAACCGCAAACAAACCGTGGCCGCACTTAAACGAATCCTGCCAGCGTTAAAAAAGAAGGGATATCAATTTATCACCGTCTCCGAGATGATGAAAAAAGGAAAACGAAAAGTATATCAAAAACAAAAAAGCCAAGGCATATAATCACCTTAGCGATCTTTTGGCGTAAACACCGCCACACATTCCACATGGTGCGTATGGGGGAACAGATCGACCGGCTGCACCTCATCCGTGAAGTAGCCTTTTTCCGCTAGGATGGCGGCATCACGGGCTAGTGTAGCCGGGTTGCAAGAGACATAGATCAACCGTTGCGGTCCCATCTGCATCGCCGCATCCAGTAGCTCCGGTGCACACCCTTTGCGCGGCGGGTCGACGACGATTACATCAGGGTTAATTCCTTCTTTGACCCAGCGGGGCATCACTTCTTCCGCAGCCCCCGTTTCAAAGGTGGCATGCTTAATCCCATTCAGTTCTGCATTTATCCGGGCATCCTCCACTGCTTCAGCCACCGATTCCACCCCGTATACCTGAGCAACGTCACGAGCCAAATACAGCGCGATCGTACCGATGCCACAGTAGGCGTCCACCACTGTCTCATCCCCGCGTAAGGCAGCCCGCCTCCGTACCTCTTCATATAAAACCACTGTCTGCTCCGGGTTTACCTGAAAAAAAGAATGGGGCGAGATGCGAAAACGGACATGGCCGATGGCATCCTCAATCCATCCTTGGCCCCATAAAACGCGGTTTTCCTGACCGAGTACCCGATTACTGCGGCGCATATGAATATTTTGCACTACCGAGGCCAAACCGGGTACACTCTCTTTTAAACGAGCGATCAGTTCCTCTTTGCGCGGAAGGCGGTGGCCGTTGGTAACCAGGACTACCATTACATCCCCCGTTTGTTTACCGGTTCGTACCATCACATGGCGCAACAAACCGTGGTGGATTTTCTCCTCATACGGTGGGATGCCCAGTTCCACAACGGCCTCTTTCACGATTTGGATTGTGCGATCGTTGGCATCCTGCTGAATCATACAGTGGGAAAAAGGAACGATGGCATGGGAAGCGGAAGCGTAAAAGCCCGCCACTGTTTCTCCACGCCGCTTAGCAAAGGGAACCTGGGCTTTATTGCGATAGTGCCACGGTTGCTCCATGCCGCGCACTGGCAACACGCGCACCTCTTCCAATCCACCGATACGTGCGAAACTGTCAACCACCTGACACCGCTTCATTTCCAATTGGGCGGGATATGCCAAATGTTGCAGCTGACATCCACCGCACCGCTCAAAAACAGGACACGGCGGCTCTACGCGATCCGGGCTGGTGGTTTCCCACTCTTCCACCTGAGCGTGGGCGTATGTTTTTTTTACTTTGGTCACTTTCACTTTTACGCGTTCCCCAGGCAGCGATGACGGCACAAAAATCGTAAAACCGTCCACTTTGCCCACCCCATCACCGGTATGGCTCTGGTTATCGATCTCGATGGTCAGCTGATCTCCCGGCTTAACCGGAGGATTGGATTTACTCATGATTCGACTCCTTGGGTGAATGGAAATTTAGCTTAAAGAAAGTCAGATTGAAGACAAATGGGCCTGAATCTTGAATGCCGTCGTCGCGCCTCTTTTTGTTCAACGCAATTTAGCGCCTTTCTCCACGGCGATGGTGCATTCGCTTCCTCTCTTGCTCCGAGAACACCCGCTCCTCAGCAGGACACAAAACGGAGAGATGTCCTGCGAGCGTCTCAAAACGACCGAAAAAGTCACCGCCCCATTCCCCATCCAGGTTTAGCTTCATCGGTTGACTGGAAATCACCTGCAACCGGTTTGTCTGGAAATAAAGCACCCGTTCATCATCCAAGTGTTCTCCCCTGAGAATAGAACCAACCAAATGCACTAACTCCGGCAGGTTCGCTTTGCGCACGACCAAAACATCCAACAAACCATCGCCGATATCCGCCTGTGTAACCAAATGATCAAATCCGCCAATGGAAGGGCTGTTGGCCACGATAATCAGGAAAATCTCTTCTTCCACCGTCTTTTGCGGCGATTCCAAGCGAACCTGAAAAGGGCGCAGCAACGTGCCCAATTTTTCCAATCCCTTGGCGTAATAGGCGAAGTGACCCAGCACTGTCTTCAGCCGACTCGGTGTCTGGTGTGTCACTTCCGTCAGAAAACCGGCAGCGGCTACATTGATAAAATAATGATCCTGTACAATCCCTACATCCATGGAACGGATATGCCCTTCACCAATCACATCGCATGCGGCCACCATATCTCGCGGCAGGTGAAGCGCACGAGCCAAGTCATTGCTCGTTCCACAGGGAATAATACCGAGCTGTGGCCGGGTGGAGTAGGGAGCGATCCCGTTTACCACCTCATGGATGGTACCGTCTCCTCCAGCGGCGATGACGACATCAAACCCCCGCTCTACCGCTTTTGACGCAGCCTCAGCAGCATCACCCGGAAAACGGGTGGCGTGACAAGACGCCTCCAACCCCTTTTCTTCAAGACGCTCCAATATGCGGGGCAGCTTCCTCTCAATGCCTTCTTTCCCCGCCGTTCGGTTATAAATCAGGCGTGCACGCTTCATAACAAACCCCCTTTTCCACCATGGAACGATAACTTCCCAATCGTTTGCATACCTTGGAAGCAAAGAGAAAGGAGGGCAGAACAATGGGATCCTCCCATAAAAATGAAACCGATTTTTCAACGGATATCGAGTGTCAGCCGCTTCGCCTGCAAGATGCCCGTCGCGCCTTGGAACACACGCTGTATGCAGACGCCATCCTATTCACCCTGAGCGAGCAATGGGAACAGATCCCCGGGATCGGCGGAAAGCCCGGCCTCTCCTCATTTCGTCGCGACCACGGACAGGCAGCCAATCAGCATACAATCGCTCGTGGCTGTTTGGAGCGGATGATCGGAGGAGACTGGCATGAAAGTATCCTGCAAATGCTTGTGGTCCATATGTACGAGGGTCGCCGCTATGATTCATTAAAGCGGGGATCCTTATTGGAAGCTCGCCGCTCGGTTTCCCGCAAATGGCAAGTGATTTTGGAAAACGGGATCGGATGGCTCGATTACAGTGACGAAGCTTGGCACCATGCGATGGTGTTGTCTCAGGAAGCCATCGGCAGCAAGCGTTGGAGTTTACTTGCCCCCAACTGGAAGCAAGGATAAACGGGGTTCCCCTGTCTTCGCTCACTCTCTATTATATTGCCGTTTCCGTTTGTTGGTAATCAATAAAAACGTATCACAAAAGAGATCGCCTTGCATACAACCAAGAGGGAGCCAATCGGCTCCCCTTCCCATGGTTGAAAGTTGGATGTGAAAAGCTAGGTGCCCCATCCGGTATCTTTGATTGGATTTTAGGGAGGGATGGATTTTCCGAATGAGCGACTTTGCCACGCATGGAGCGAAAGCGGAAATCCACTCCCGACCGCCCGAACAACCTTTGTTGATGGGGCACTAGTCCAGAAAAAGCTCGTCCAAGGGACGAGCTCTCCTACTATCGGGTGATTCGTCTGCGGGCCTGTAGCGCAAACCAAGCGAACAACAGACTAACCAGACCGAACAACACCCCGTTTTCCACATAGAAAAACTGGATCATCGCATTTCCCAACAGGAGCAACGCCAACAAAACATAGATCGAGCGGGAAAAGGGGTTGCCGCGAAACTCAAACAGGAGTACAAAAAAGTAGAGCGCGATCACATAATAATGGACCGCGACAGGAGGCTGATCCTGTAGAGATCTCGTTCCAAAGAACAAGAAGAATACGACGATCGCCCCGTATAAAATTTGCACCATAAAAACACCTCATTCGTTCAACGGGACGTTTATGAACCGATTTGGTCCCGGATCAGCTGGTTGACCAGCTTGGGGTTCGCCTTTCCTTTCGTCGCTTTCATCACCTGTCCCACCAGGAAACCCAGCGCGCGATCTTTTCCGTTTTTCAGATCGGCGATGGATTGAGGATTCGCTTCCAGCACTTCCGTGACGATCGCTTTCAGTTTTCCTTCGTCACTAATCTGCACCCAGCCTTTTTCCTCGACGATCCGTTTGGGATCTCCCCCTTTTTCCACTAGCTCTTTAAATACTTTTTTCCCAATTGTATTGCTGATAATCCCCTCTCCGATCAAGCGGATCATCGCAGCCAGAGCCGACGGTTGGATCGCGGTCTCTTCCAGTTCTTTATTCTCGGTATTTAAATACCCCAACAGCTCACCGGAAATCCAATTGGCAGCTGCTTTGGGTTCGGCGTCGGCACCCACGGTCTCTTCATAAAATGCAGCGATTGTGGGTGTAGCCGTCAACAGATTGGCGTCATAATCGGACAAGCCGAAGTCGGACCGATAGCGAGCCTTACGCGCATCCGGCAGTTCCGGCAACGAGTCTTTTACGCGTTCACGCCAAGCAGCATCAATATGGAGCTGCACCAGATCCGGTTCCGGGAAATAGCGATAATCGTGAGCTTCTTCCTTGCTGCGCATCACCTTGGTTTGATTTTGGTCTTCCAACCAGCGCAATGTCTGCTGCACAATTGTGCCGCCTTGGGCGAGCACCTCCGCCTGCCGCTTCTCCTCATACACCAACGCCCGCTCCACGTTGCGGAAGGAATTGAGATTTTTCATCTCTGTCTTCGTGCCAAAGGGCTTGGTTCCAGCCGGGCGCAAGCTGATGTTGGCATCGCAGCGCAGCGATCCTTCCTCCATCTTGACATCGGATACACCGGTGTATTGCAGGATCTGCTTTAGTTTCTCCAGATAAGCGCGCCCCTCTTCTGGAGAGCGCATATCCGGCTCGGAAACGATCTCGATCAGGGGGACGCCCACCCGGTTGTAGTCTACCAGGGAATCGCCGCCGTAATCCGAGTGATTCAGTTTGCCGGCATCCTCTTCCAAATGAACCCGTGTAATGCCGATACGCTTCTTTTCACCGTTCACTTCAATCTCCAACCAGCCGTTTTGACCGATGGGTTGATCATATTGCGAGATCTGATACGCCTTAGGCAGATCAGGGTAGAAATAGTTTTTGCGGTCAAACTTGCTGGTTGCGGCAATCTCGCAGTTAAGAGCCAAGGCGGCTTTCATCGCAAAATCCACCGCTTGTTTGTTTAAAACGGGCAACACACCGGGATGGCCCAAGCAGACCGGACAGGTGTGGGTATTGGGAGGGGCTCCAAACTCGGTGGAACATCCGCAAAAGATTTTCGTTTGCGTAGAAAGCTCTGCATGTACTTCCAGTCCGATCACCGTTTCAAATTGACTCATGATTCCCCACCTCCCACTTGCGGATCCGGCAACCGCTCCGATTGTTGTTCATAAGCATGGGCGACACGCAACACACCTTGCTCATCAAAAGCTTTGCCTATAATTTGTAGACCGACCGGCAAGCCGTCAACCAGACCACAGGGCAGGCTGATCGCTGGCAGGCCGGCTAAATTGACTGGAATGGTACAGATATCATTTAAATACATGGTGAGAGGATCGTCTGTCTTTTCTCCCAGGGCAAACGCCGTCGTCGGTGCAGTCGGTCCCACTACCACATCATATTTTTCAAAAATGGCTTCAAAGTCTTGGCGAATCAGGGTGCGCACTTGTTGCGCTTTGCGGTAATAGGCATCATAGTAGCCGGAGGAAAGGGCGTAGGTTCCCAACATGATCCGACGCTTTACTTCAGCCCCAAAGCCGGTGCTGCGGGTGCGGTGGAACATATCGATCAAATTCTCCCCTTCCACCCGAATACCGTAGCGCACCCCGTCATAGCGTGCCAGATTGGAAGACGCCTCCGCCGGTGCCAACAAGTAATAGGTAGCCACCGCATACTCCGCATGGGGCAAGGAGACCTCTTCCACCGTTGCCCCCAGCCGCTCCATTAATTTCAACGCTTCTTGTACACGTTGTTTGACGCCTGCATCGATGCCTGCTCCCATCATCTCTTTGGGGACAGCTACTTTTAACCCCCGGATCTCCCCAGTCAATGAAGCGAGATAATTCGGTACATCTACTTTGGCTGAAGTGGAATCCTTGGGGTCATATCCGGCGATGGTTTGCAATACTGCCGCCGCATCTTCCACATTGCGGGTTAACGGCCCAATTTGGTCCAAGGAAGAGGCAAAGGCGATTAGACCGTAGCGGGACACCCGTCCGTAAGTGGGCTTCAGCCCCACCACTCCGCAATAAGAAGCCGGTTGACGGATGGAGCCGCCGGTGTCGGAACCGAGGGCAAAAGTCACCTGTCCCGATGCCACCGCCGCTGCCGAACCTCCGCTGGAACCACCTGGAACACGCTTGAGATCCCAAGGATTGCGCACCGGATGAAAACCGGAGTTTTCATTGGAGGAACCCATGGCAAACTCATCCATATTCATTTTCCCTACCATATTAGCTCCGACACCGTTCAACTTTTCCATCACGGTGGCGTTATAAACAGGAGTGTAATCACCCAAAATACGGCTTCCTGCGGTGGTAGCCACACCGGTTGTGCTGATGTTGTCTTTCATACCCATGGGAATCGCGGATAGAACATCGTCTGCGACACCCTGTTCATCCAGGGCACGGGCACGCTGGCGCACTCCCTCTTCATCCACCATCAGAAACGCCCCCACTTGCCCGTCCACTTTTTGAATGCGGTCTAAGGATGCCTCAACAAGATCAACTGCGGTAATCTCTCTTTGTTTAACCCGTTTATGTAAAGAACGGATGGTTTCTTTAATCAGCGACATGTTCTCCCTCCTTTTTACTCCTCAAACACCGGCGGTACACGGAACAACCCCTCTTGTTGATCCGGGGCGTTTGCCAGCGCCTGCTCCCGTGGCAGCGAATCTTTCCGCTCGTCTTCCCGCAATACATTGGCCATCGGCAACACATGGCTGGTGGGCTCCACCCCATCAGTATCCAATTCATTCAACTTTTCAGCGAATCGTAAAATATCGTTTAGTTGTTCGGTATACATCTGTGCCTCTTCTTCGTTCAGGTCCAACCGGGCCAACTTGGCCACATGTTCCACTTGCTCTTTTGAAATTGCCATCTTTCCACCTCCGTCTGGTCCAGTCCCTTCTCAACCGCTACGGCACGGCAAACATTCTTCTGACAGTATAGCACAAACCGGCACCATTCTACTCTGGTCGCCATGTGAGAATCCTGCGACGATATGAACTTCAAATAAATTTAACGAGATAAGAAAGGATCAAACCTTTATTTTTGGTTCCATTGCAAAGGTTTTTATGGTACAAATCTAATTATAAACCCTCATAGAACTATAGTATTAATATTATTTTCATATTTTACAGAAAATGTCGAGTTCCCTATCCCTTGACATACAGTGGTGTGGTCAGCGGTGGTCAGCGTTTGAATTCTTTTGTTTGATATACATAAAAAAGGAGTGTGTATGTACGATGAGTAGCAAAAAAACAGAAGACCTCATCATGTTGACAAAAGATTACTCACGGGAACCTGTTCCTCTATCCGAACGTCGGAGTTGGATTCCCCTTACTTTGATCTGGTTGGCGATGGGGGTGGATCTGTCCGCACTGGTGCTGGGGTCCACCCTCGCTTCCGGTTTGACACTGTTGGACGCCATCATCGTGGTTTCAATCGGGTCATTCATATTAGCTGTCATTGGGGCCGTCTGCTCATACGTCGGATCAACAACCGGTTTATCCACCGCCATGATCAATCGTTTTGCCTTTGGTGAGCGCGGTGCCTATGTGGTCATCATCGTAGCCAGCATAGCCATGTTCGGCTGGTTTGGTGTTACCGCCGGTTTTTTTGGAGAATCCGCCTCTTATACGTTAGCGGCTGTAACCGGATTGGAAATTAACCCCAAATGGCTCGCCCTGGTCGGGGGGCTGTTGATGACAGTAACCGCCACCATCGGTTACAAAGCGATTGAAAAGTTGAGCATGGTTGCCGTCCCTCTGATGCTGGGAATGTTAATATCGATGATCTATAAATTAATCGCCGGTGGCTCAGAAAATCTAAATGCGCTTTTGACCATACAACCCCCAGATTCAATGGGGATCGGTATGGCGATATCCTTAGTTGCCGGAGCGTTTATCAGCGCCTGTTCCCATTCACCCGATGTCGGCCGCTGGGCGAAAAAGCCGAGTGACGCCGTTCTCTCCGGATTTTTCGGCTTTTTGATCGGAAACAGCCTGATGATGTTTTTGGCCGCCTTTTTAACCCGCCTGACGGGAACGGAAGATGTGATTCAAATTATGCTCGCCATCGGTTGGGGGTTTGCCGCCGTCATCATCCTCATTCTGGCCCAGTGGACCACCAACGATAACAATATGTATTCACTGGGATTAAATCTTTCCATCATGTTTAAATGGGTTCCAAAATCGGTTCTTACCATTATTGCCGGTCTGTTGGGAACCGGTTTAGCAGTAGCGGGCATCTATGGTCGTTTCATCGATTTTCTGACAATCCTCAGTCCCTTTGCCGCCCCGTTTGTAGGAATTTATCTGGTAGAGTATTTTTTCTTAAATCGGAGCCGTTTTAAAATGGCGTTTATCTACCAACATAAAGTGAAACCCTTTTACTGGCATTCTCTCCTAGTATGGGGAATTGCATCGTTGCTGGGGCTGATGACTACTCCTGCCGCTGATGGCGGGCTTGGGAAACTGACCCTGACCCAGATACCCATTTTGGACGGCTTATTGACAGCGATGCTGTTGCAATTCTTACTGGGAAAAATAATCGCCCGCATCCAACAGAAAAAAGACCTCTCCAAAACCACTGTTGCATAGAAAAAAGCTTCCCGACCGGGAAGCTCTTTTTATTGAAACAACTGCAGATTTACTTCTTCCGCCATCCGCCGGTATCCGGCATCACTGGGGTGGAGATGATCGCCGGAATCATATACGGGCAACATGCGATTGGGTCGCTCCGGATCGCGAAGTGCTGCATCAAAATCGATCACGCCGTCAAATTCGCCGCTGGTGCGAATCCAATGATTGACCTGGCGCCGGACGAGGTTTCCTTCTTCCGTGTAATAATCCGCCCCGCCATAGGGAGTCAACGTCCCCCCGTATATCTTTAACCCGCGGTCGTGCGCCTGGGTGATCATTTGCCGCATCCCGGAAATAATCGCATCGGGATTGCGTTCACCGGGTGTATGCCCGATATCGTTGATCCCCTCCAACAGGATAACATGGGTTACCCCTGACTGGTCGAGCACATCCCGCTGAAAGCGGTCCAGTGCTTTAGGGCCGTATACCGGATCATCACGCAATATCTTATTTCCCGATATGCCGGCGTTCATCACACCCCATGACAATCCTTCCGCTTGAAGGCGTTGCGATAAAAAGTCAGGATAGCGGGCATTAGCTCCACTGGTCGATCCGGCGCCATCCGTAATGGAATCCCCCATACAAACAATCCCCACTGTATCTGTGGGAGCCAATACATCCAACCCCGTTATCCAGTACCAGGAATAGGTCCGCCGGATAAAGGGATCGGAGCGATGATCCGTAGAGAAGTTCCCCTCTTCCGATATGTACGAAGCTTGTTTCGCCAAGCGGTGCCATGTGATAGGGCCGCTTTCCCCCTTCACATACAGGCTAATCGCCACATCCTGTTCACGGGAAACCGCAAAGCGGACGGGATCACTCATAATCGACTGACCCGCTGCCAACGTGATGCTCTTTCGCCCATTAAACCGCAATTGCCGCTGGCTACTGGGAACTGTGGTCGCACCATCGAGGACATCTGCAATATATCCCTCTTCAAAGGTGACCGGCCTTTCGCCAAAAGTGTTAGATAAACGAATCCGTACCCGATCTCCATTTAAATGAGGGCGTACAATCATGCGAACCGTTTGGTTGGATACCCCTTCCGTCGCTTCTGCGGAGGGATACTGGGGGCTGGCAGCCCATGAGCCCACCCAGGTTTTCTGCGGTGGTTGCTCCGCTTTCGCCTCAGCTACATACTGTATTTCCACTCCAGTCGCTTCACTTCTTTTATCCGTGGTAACCATAGCCCAGGCTGTAATCAACAGTACCGACAAGAACATCCCGATCCAAACTCTTTTCATCTCACTGACTCCACTCCCATGCAATCATTCAGCAATTTCCAGTCCAGCTTTCTCCAATTATCCGAGTCCAAGCAAGTTTTTCCGACATAACCCCATTTTACTCCTGATTGGATAAGGTGCAAATGAAAATTGCATGAAAAAATATGAATCCTTAAGAATTGGATCTTCCATGGTAAGATGGAGAAAAAACGAACGAGGTGTTTGCGTGCGCCAGCGAAATAAACTGTTTCCAGCGGTAGCCTTTGTGGCGATCACTGCGTTGACCGTCCATTTTGCTGTTGTCATCCTATCACTTACACCGGACAATCCGGTTAAAAACCGCCACCAAGATGCCATCAACAAATACACGGATCCTCTATTCACGCAAAATTGGATGTTATTTGCGCCCAATCCCGTTTCACAACACCGCAATCTTTCGGCCCAAGCCCGCATCGCCAACCCCCAAAGCGGTGAGATAACGGAGACGGAATGGGTGGACATTACCGGACCTTTGATCAAAGAAAAGCAAGAGAATCGGATCTCCTCCGAAGCGATTGTAGCCCGTCACATTATTTCCGGACTGCGGGCCTACCTGAGCAAGGACAAAGGACGTCAGCGAGATGGGGAAAAGATGTTGCAACGGGCGGCGTCCACCGCATTGGCCCATCACTGGTCGGATCAAGACATCCGCGAAGTTCGCCTGCGCATCATCACCCAGGCGGTTCCTTCCTTTCAAGAACGGTATCTCCCCGATGATTCGATCCAACGGAATTTTCATGAATCCGATTGGCTTCCCTTCGCCCCCGCCGAAGAGGAGTGGCCACGATGATCCAACAGTTGGAGCGGTGGCTTTCTCATCCCCACCACTTGATTGGTGTAGCCCTATTCCGCATCTTCACCGGGGTTGGCATCAGTTTTTATCTGATTTATCATTGGCCGGAGCGACATCTACTGTGGGGAGATACCGGGTTGTGGCCGCGGGAAGTATACCTGGCGGAAGCGGCAGATAGAGGTATCTGGACGCTGTTTCACTTAACAGAATCCCCTTGGCTGCTGGAAGCTGTCTATGGAGGCGGATTGGTCGTTTCCTTCCTGTTTACGATCGGATTGTGGACACGCCCGCTGAGCATTGCGGTCTTTCTCGTCTTTTGGTCTTTATATTATCGTAATACCAACGTGCCTAACGGCGGAGACAATCTCATCCGGATTCAACTCTTTTTTCTGATGTTCACCCAGGCGGGAGCGCGTCTCTCTGTCGATGCCTGGTTGCGACGGCGCAGTGGAAAACCACCTTCTCCCCTGAGTCGTATGCTTCGCCCTTATGGCGCCCTTTTTCACAACCTCGCCGTCGTAGCCATGGTGGGACAATTGTTGTTTCTTTATTTTACAGCGGGTATATATAAAGTAATGGGGTCGATGTGGCAAGAAGGGACCGCCGTCTATTATGCCATGCGTGTTCAGGATTTCGTTTGGCCCGGGGTTAGTAAGGTCATATGGGCCTCTGAAGGGGGGATTGTCTTTCTCACCTATTCCTCTGTGCTGTTTCAGATTGCGTTTCCTTTTTTGCTTCTCAACCGCTGGAGCAAATACGCCGCCATACTGGGAGCCCTACTCTTCCATGCCGGTGTTGGCCTCATGATGAATCTAGTACTTTTCTCCTGGTATATGATCGCTTGTGAGTGGCTGTTGCTAAGTGATCGTGAATACCGCTGGTTGAAAAATACCTTATCCCCACTTCTCCCACGGAAAGGAGGGCTCACCATGAAGCATGGATCAAGCGAGAATAATCGCCCATCCGCCATGTCCATCACCGTTTTCTATGACGGCTGGTGTCGTTTCTGCACCAAAAGCGTCACTACCGCCTCTCGCCTCGACTGGTTTGGGTGGATTCGGTTTGTCTCCTTCCGGGAGCCGGGAATCATCCAACAGTGGAATTTGGATCCGGAAAAGGTGGAAAAGCGGCTGCACAGCACGGCGGACGGCATTCACTTCCGTGAAGGGATTGACGGGATTATACACATGGTGGGGCGACTCCCGCTGTTGTGGCCCACCTTGCCCTTTTTACAACTCGCCAAAATACTCGGCTTGGGACAGCGCCTCTATGATTGGATCGCCAGCCGCCGTACCATTATTCCCACCGGCGGCTGCGACGAACACTGTGAGATTAGGAAACCGAAAGATGGAGCCTAAAAAATAAAAAAGACGGCAAAGGGAGTCATCTTTGCCGCTAAGGGAAGAGGGAAGCGATTCCCGATATAGCCCCTTTTCACTAAAGCACAAGTCTCGCTTCAGTCACCTTCGTTCCTTAGTCTCGCTTTGCACTAAAGCACAAGTCTCGCTTCAGTCACTTCGTTCCTTAGTCTCGCTTTGCACTAAAGCACAAGTCTTGCTACAGTCACCTTCGTTCCTTAGTCTCGCTTTGCCCGACTACCTAGCGGAGTTAGCAAACGGCCACTCCGCTTTTCTTTTGGCTGCTGTAGACTGCTCTTTATCGGGAAGGGAGAGAGGCACAAAAATGGAGAGCGGGCCTTAAGCCCACTTTGTCAGCAAAAAACAAACTTATTGCAACAATTGTATACAGGAGTAAGGATAGCGGGTATCATCGCGAAAGAGTGATATCAAGACCCATGGATCACCACTGCTCATTAGACGTTTGCGCAACCCCTTATGACGGAGATAGATCGGATGCTCCCGCTCTTGCTCCGGATCCACAATCGCTCCCGCTACCCGGTAAAAATCATTAAACACAATCGGGTCGGAATGAGGAACATCACGGCAAACTGCTTTTTTTAGCCGTTTTAGTTCCCGTTCAAACCGGTTTTGTGTGCCCACATCCACTCCCAGCAAGTGTGTACCGATCCATAATGCCTCCGGTGTCTTACTGTGCTCCAGCTTTCGTAAGATCGCATTCCACCAATGGGTAGATCCTTCCTCAAACACAGTCACCCGCTTTCCTGCCCATGCCCGTTCTAAGTACGGCAAGAAAGGCTCCAACCTTGTTCCTTGCCGTTTTTTCCCCATGTTCGCTTCCCGTCGGTCTGGAGAGCCTGTTAACCAATAGGCACTCAAATGCTGCCATTCTTCTCCCCCGCGTCGCGAATGGACTCGCTTCCACAGATAGTCGGCTTTTCGCGCACTCCCGTCCAACAGATAAAACAGATTTTGCAATTCCGACAGCGAGTATATCAGCGGCAAATCGGAATCGGCTTGCTCCCCTCGATTCTGCCATGACTCCAATGAGATAACCATCTCAACAAGGCGCCCTTCATGTATTGGAATCAGTTCGTTTCCAGCTTTCAACTTTAGTGTACCGCTATTCCATGCTCGCCGCAGTGGGGCGAATTCTTTGATCTGTTCTTGATATAAGCTAGACCGGAATTGATCCAAATCCCCCCAGAAGGGCGTTTCCGTCCACAGCGTAAAGAGAAACGGCGGAACATGAACCACAGCATCCAGGGTGCCGTTATTATGTTCACTCCACCAGTGCACCTGTTTATAGACAGCTGCTTCGGGAAATGCCTGTTGAAATAGAGAGACGGCGCGATCACAAAGGGGACTCTCCCTATTTCGTTGATCATCGCTGCGGGCAAACAACCAATCCCAAACATGACGAGCCGCCCCTGCCAGCAGCGGCCATGCATATACTTCTTCCTCCAGGCGGATGAGCGGCCGCCACCGCAGGGGATACTCTTGATACAGTGATGCCGGAGAACGTTCTTTCCACTCTCCCGGCACAACCGCACGCGCCGCCAGCCAGTGAGTGAGAGCGGAGGCGTTCACCTCACCAGGGTAAGCGCTTACAAAATCATGGAGATGAATTTGAAACATCTCCTCCGTCCTTCCTCCGCTGATCCGTCTCTGCAACTTTTCTTCCCCACGTCGGATTAGACGGGCGATCATTTTTGCCAAGTGGTCGATCTGCAAACCTTCCGCCGTCTCCTTTTTTGTGCCTAACGCGGCTAAACACGGCAACTGCCCGGCATATTCCCCCACACGGTCAGAATCGCGCATTCCTCCCCGCCATTCGTTTTCTTTTCCTGCAACTGGTAAATCCATGGCATTACCATAACGGCGTGCCAATTCCTGCGCCGCACAAACCGCAAAGTCCCGCTCCACTACTGAAAAATCGACCGTCTTCAGCTGAGGCGGATGCCGCAATACCAACATCTGCAGCCATTCCCATCGCTGCCAAAAGTCCGGATCGCGCGGCAACATCGAAGTACTGGTATCTAGCCGTTTCCACTCTTCTGCTAAGCATTCCTGCAACAGGCGCAAGGGATTGCGAGCAATGATTTGATCCAAAATATTTTGCAAATATACGGTTGAACAACCTTCCATAACGCCAGCAGTTGTCGGTAACACCCGCTCCAATGGCACTTGCTCACACCCGGCACCACTTTCCCGGATTCCCCGGGCCAACTCCAACTCCACCCAACCTGTGACGAGGGGCTTACCCGTTGTCCACCCTTTTCCCACCCGACCGTTCTCATCCCAAAAGAAGACGGCCTTTCTGCGTGAAGGTTCAGGTAACATTGACAGCCACCTCCATCGGCGTTTGTTATTATTTTATTACGTCGCCAAGGCGTCAGTCCAACCTTGATAATCAAAAATCCTCCGGTTTGAGACACATGTTACTTGAACGGCTCCTCTATGCATCACGAACGCCCACAACCATCCTACAATCACTGTAACAGTGCCAACTTTCCGCCACAATCCCTTGACAAAGTATAAGTCGTAATAACCCAATCTATATGCAAAACACCTCCCGCCAACTGGGGAGGTGTTATATGCGATTTTATAAGACTTCCGAAACCAGCTTGGCTTGGGTGAGCAGAAGCAGATACTCCGGTCCGCCCGCTTTGGTGTCGGTGCCGGACATGTTAAACCCGCCGAAGGGGTGAACGCCTACCAACGCGCCCGTCCCTTTGCGGTTGAAGTATAAGTTACCCACATGGTACTCAGTGCGAGCTTTCTCGATGTTGGCGCGATTGCGGCTAAAGACGGAGCCGGTTAAGCCGTATTCGGTGTTGTTGGCAATCTCCAGTGCATGTTCAAAGTCCTTCGCCTTGATAAAAGCGAGCACCGGTCCAAAGATCTCTTCCTGTGCGATGCGGGCGTCTGGGGCCACATCGGCAAATACCGTGGGCTGGATAAAGTATCCGTTTCCTTTGGCCTTGCCGCCGCCGACTACCAATCTGCCCTCTTTTTTTCCGGTTTCAATATAATCCAGAATCTTATTCATCGAGGATTCGTCGGTTACCGGACCGAGATCGATTCCAAGGGTTTTCGCTTCGTCTACTTTTAATTCCTTGACGAGAGCCGTCACTTTCTCCAGCACATCATCGTAAACATCCGCATGAACGATGGCACGGGAACAGGCTGAACACTTCTGACCGGAAAAGCCGTAAGCGGATTTGACAATATTGGCCGCCGCTTCATCCAAATCGGCTTCCTTATCCACAACGATGGAGTTTTTGCCGCCCATCTCTGCAATGACCCGTTTGATCCACTTTTGTTCGGGAGCTGTTTTTGCTGCCAGTTCGTTGATGCGCAGGCCCACTTCACGGGAACCGGTAAAGGCGATAAAGCGAGCCAGCGGATGTTTCACCAGGTATTCGCCCACTTTGGCGCCAGGCCCCGGCAGATAGTTGACGACACCTTGGGGCAAACCGGCCTCTTCCAGAATCTTGATAAATTGAGCGGCGATAACGGTGGTATTGCTAGCGGGCTTTAAAACAACCGTGTTACCGGCCACAACGGAGGAGGTGGTCATCCCCACCATAATTGCCAGCGGGAAGTTCCACGGTGGAATCACAATCCCTACACCCAACGGGATATAATATTGTTCATTATCTTCCCCAGGAATACGGGTTAACTCTTTCGCCTCAGCCAGACGCACCATTTCCCGAGCGTAGTATTCCATAAAATCAATCGCTTCTGCTGTATCGGCATCTGCCTCTGGCCAGCTTTTGCCCGCTTCATAGACCAACCAGGCGGAAAATTCGTGTTTTCTGCGACGTAAAATGGCCGCCGCTTTGTATAGAATGCGCGCACGGGCATGGGGTGAAACCGCTTTCCACTGTTTAAACGCTTCTGCTGCGGTTTGAATTGCCCGCTCCGCCAGATCTTGATCCGCTTTTGATACGGTTCCGATCACTTCATCGACATTGGAAGGGTTGATCGAGGTAATCTTATCGTCGGTATAAACCTCTTCCCCACCGATAATCAAGGGATAATCTCGCCCCAGCTGGGATTCCACTTTTTTTAAGGCTTGTTTAAAGGCCGTACGATTTTCCTCTTGCGAAAAGTTTGTAAATGGCTCATTTTTAAAAGGAATCACGCCCATTTTCAACACCCTCCTTTGTCAATTCCCCCCTATTGTAGCGCAAAGAATCATCTGACATCAAACTCCCTTATTTTATTGACATTACCTACAATCGGTATATTTATACGCCGTTTGCTGCAAGCCAATCCATGAGAAAAGAGGAGACAAACTATTGTATAATGTTAACGGATTTAATGCGAAATATTTATTGATGTCATAACAACGGTGAAATAGCCAGATTGCGAGGGAATAGCAATGTCATTTGCTCGTAAAGCGGTTCTTACTGTATCCGCAAACCCCCTGGTTACCCGCTTTGTCACCAAATACGGAATGAAGCTGGGGGCTGCCCGTTTTGTCGCTGGGGAAACCATGGATGATACGGTGGCCAAAGTGAGGGAACTAAATGAAACAGGTTTGGTGGTTACCCTCGACTTGCTCGGTGAAAGCATCACCACCCGGGATGAAGCGGAAGCCGCCACAAAAGCAACCGTCTATTCCTTTGATGTGATCCAGCAGGAAAAATTGGACTCCAATGTCTCCGTTAAGCTGACCCAGCTGGGCTTAGATATCGATGAGTCTTTTTGTCTGGAAAACATGGATCGGATCACCGCCACCGCCAAAGCAACCGGCAATTTTGTCCGCATCGATATGGAAGACTCCCCACGGGTGGATGCCACAATCCGCATTTTTGATACCCTGCTGGAACGATATGGTCCCAAACACATCGGATTGGTTATTCAATCGTACCTGTACCGATCACAAGAAGATGTAAAAAATTTGGGCGCAAAAGGAGCAAATCTCCGAATTGTGAAAGGGGCTTACAAGGAATCGAAAGAGGTGGCTTTCCCCGATAAAAAAAATGTGGACCAGGCTTATCGAGAGCTGGTGGAGCTTCATTTAAAAAACGGCTGCTACACCGCTGTCGCCACCCATGATCAAGCCATCATCGATTGGACGAAACGGTTGACGGCTGACAATGAAATCCCCCGCGATCGCTTTGAATTTCAGATGTTGTATGGCATCGCAAACCGCTTACAGCTGCAATTGGTCCAAGAAGGCTACAAGGTGCGTGTATACACTCCGTACGGTAAAGATTGGTATCCCTATTTCAGCCGACGCATCGCCGAACGGCCGGCCAATGCTCTTTTTGTATTAAAAAGTCTCTTCCGCAAGTGATTACGCAATAAAAAGGACGGGTTATCATGACACAGGATTGGCGCGATCAAGTCCAAACATGGATGCAAGAAAAACAATTGGAAAAGGCACAAAAACGGCTATTACAATTGGTTAAAGATCATCCCGACGATCCGGAAGTGCTGATCCATACCGCCTGGGTCCATGATTCCATGGGGCTGGAGCGAGAGGCTGTCCCGTATTATGTCAAGGCGCTGGAGTTCGGCTTGAGCGGAGACGATCTCTGCGGTGCGCTGCTGGGGCTAGGCAGTACTTATCGTTGTCTGGGGGAGTATGAAGCTGCGGTGGAAACGCTGAAAAAAGGAGTTGCCATGTTTCCCGACCACCGCGGGATGAAAGTGTTTTTATCGATGGCTCTCTACAATACCGGTCAACATCGGGACGCGATGGAATTATTGCTGCAACAACTGCTGGAGACATCGGATGATCCCACCATTGAAACCTATCACCGGGCCCTTTCCTTCTATGCGGAGCGATTGGATGAAACCTGGGCTTAAGGGGTGACTCCATGATGAAAATAGCGATGGTAACAGGGGCTTCTTCCGGGATCGGAGCAGCCTTCGCCAAGGAACTGGCGGCACAAGGCCACCGGGTGATTCTGGTAGCACGACGCCACGACCGTTTGCAACAATTGCGGGAAAGCATCCAATCCGCCGGTGGACAGGCGGAGGTACTGGAAGCGGATCTTACCCGGAGCGAAGACCTGGAGCAGGTTTGCCGCCGCTTGCGCCAAGATTCGATCCACCTGCTGGTAAACAATGCAGGCTTCGGCCTCTACGCTCCCCTGTTGGACACAGATCCAAACCGGGAACAGGAAATGATTCGTCTCAACGTATCCAGCTTAGTTACCCTTACCCGAGCAGCATTGCCGGGGATGGTGGAACGAAATCGCGGCGGCATCATTCAGGTCGCGTCCACTGCATCATTTATGCCTACGCCCTATATGACCGCCTACGGAGCCAGCAAAGCCTTTGTACTCCATTATGGCGAAGGGCTGGCGGCAGAACTGAAAGGTACTGGTGTTACCGTGACGACGGTGTGTCCCGGCAGCACCCACAGCGAATTTGCCGAACGGGCTGGATTTCGACAACAACGGCTTATGTCCGCTGAAGAAGTGGTCAAGCAAGCACTGCTCGCCTTTAACCAAAAACGCCCCACCTTGGTAACGGGTAGCGGCAACTGGGTTCTCACCCTTCTTCCCCGCTTCCTCCCCCGTTCCTGGATGGCTTCCCTGGTGGCACGGGTATTTCGAAACCGAACATAAAAAACGAGCCAGATTGATGACAAAGTGGTCTCAGGCCTCGGTTCCGATGTAGCACCTGTTGGCACGACAATCTCGGTCTAATGCGGGGTACCCCCTCGTTGGCTGTGGAGCAAAACACGAGGCTTCATTCACTTTGCGAGCACATACGCTTTTTCTTTTGCCGCCGGTTGAGCTGAAGGGCAAAACGAACGAGCCAGCATCAGCGGGAAAACAAAGGGGTGCGGGAATGAGAGCCAACCCGTACCCCTGTTTCGTATTTGCCAGAAACCCCAGACTTATCGATTATCTTATAGCGATATCACAAAGGTAAAACCCTCCAAACTTACGTATCCCCCCTTTCCTCACGCCGGAGGGTCCAATCCCTCCTTCTCTTCCATCACCGACAGGCCGAGACTCTCCTCCTCCTGATCCAGCTCCCAGCGATAGCTCCTTCCTTGTCGCTCCCAGCAGCTGCGGACTCGGTCAAACATCTCCTCCACCCAGGCCCGATCCATATAGCGCTCATCGGTAATGGTAAAGAGTGTTCCATCTTCAAGTAGAATTTGAATAACCGGATCCCACCGAATCGCCTGAACAGCGCCAAAGGGAATCACCTCTTTTTGATGATTGAGCAAAACCAGTGTTTCATCAGTCAGGTTGATCTCCTCGTACTGTTTGGCACGCACCCATCGCAGGCCGAGATTGATAGGGGTTAAACCGGCCCTTTGGGCCACCTGGGCCACAGCGTATACCGACTCCCGTTCATAGGGAAAACGATAAACCACCTCTTCCGTGTCGATTTGAAGCTCCTCCACCCCCGGATCCAGACGGATATGGATCACCTCTTTAGCGGGAATCCATTGTTTCATCCCCCAACGAAGAATCACAAATCCATGTTCTTCCACCCGAAAGCCCTTCCACCAGACAGACATCACTACCCACAAAAACACAACAAACACACCAGCAGCCAGTAAGCCGAGAGCCAGGTCCAACAATCGTTTCCAGAGAGGATAGGACCCTAACTCCGGGTCATCGAATGAAAGAATAATCCCACTCCGTTCCACCAGGGTAACAACCATCGGTTCTTCCTGTTGAATCGCCTCTGTAATCCGTTCCGGATCAAAAGGGAAATAAACAATGCGATAAGCACTATCAGCAGTGAGCAGCTGGTCCTGGGTAAGTCCCACGGGATGGATCGTTTGTTGCTGAACGGCCCCATGTTTCTCCACCCCGTCATAAACCGCCAGGTAAGCAATTCCCACCAGCAGTGACAATGTCAATATTCCGTATTGAAAGGGATGTTTCTTGCCCCAATGCACTTTCCAAGTGATCAAAGCGGCGGCGGGAAGGGCAAGATAAAAAAAAGTCTCACCCAACCAAAATGGATAATAGTCAGGAGAATCCAGCAATCGTTGGTAGGCAAACACATATAACAATGCCAATGCAATCGGAAATCCGAGGAACAACGACAACCAAACACCCAGCCAACGCCTCGGATTATTCATCCGTGCCACTCTGCCGCTCCCTCCTTGTCCCACCTTTCTATCTCTTTATTTTATTAAACGTTATAAAATTATCAATATATTCCCGCTTATTAGCCAAAAAACGATCCATCTCTGCTTTTTTCGCGTTTTTCGCAAAAAAAGACCCGCTTATAACGACGGATCTGGAGACGAGAGGGACTGAGTGTGTGAATATCAACAAACCTGATTATCCATTGTACGTCCCTTGATCTTTCAACAGCCTCTTGGAGCCGCTTTAGGGATTCTTCGTATTGATGTTCTTCTAGTAATTGTATTGCTTTTTGATTGATATTCAAAAAATCCCCTCCTCATCATGATAGGTGGTTGTAGTATCGATTGGTTATGATGACCATTATCAATATAACTCATTAACAAAGCCCCTTTAGAGAAAGGTCCGCCTATATATGCGGACCTAACAGTATGAGGGATCATTATCTGCCCACAAGTTTATCTTCATTATAATTTTGGTTTGACCATCCCTATACATAAAGGTAAGGAATTTTAGGCTTACCCTATTTACTATCGTTAAAGTTATTCCGATCCATTAAGCCAGCGAGAGAGCAGATAACCGTCCAATAACCACCACACCAGCATGGGAGAGACTACGTAAAACGGAGAGATGGACAAGAGTGAAAACACTACTGCCGCTGTCCATACGACCATACCGCCAAATGTCATCGCCATTCCTGTTTTCCATCGCCCCAGATAGAACCGATGTGCACCAAATACACCCAGCAGTAGCCACAGGAGATAGGCGGTAACAATTCGTTCCTTTTTTCCCTGTTCCGCAGTGGCCGCCTCCCGTCCGCTGGCAGGTGGCTCTTTTCGTTTTTGTTTTGTCATCGCGCACCTCCTGTCCATGTACTTTGAATACTTTTATGAAACGATCGCGTTATTTCGGGAAACTCGGATTAAGATCTCCCGTTCCTTTGCAATATTGATATTCTGCACGTAGCCATGCAACAAAAACGCATCAACAATCCACCAAATCCAATTGGGTATAAGAAAGATAAGACCAAGACCAAAAATCCAAATCGTCATCCAGCCTAAAAGCTCCAAGGTTAACATGATTACGCCGGTTCCTACTCGATCGATATAAAAGCGATGCACCCCGAACCCTCCCAAGAAAAACCACAGAAGATACGCTGCCCCCGTCGATTTCCTGTAGTTTTCCATCTCGCTCTGTGCAATCGCCAGTTGTCTGGCGTCTAGTTGACTCTTTAAATCCATATTATACATTTATATACTCCTCTCGATTATTACAAAAACTAGTATAGCTTTATTTCAATTGACAATCCATAATTTTATCGAAAAAATAGGCTTCTGCTAATGCAGAAGCCTATCGTTCTTGATTGGACAGCTCGCATCTCCCGATTCAACTTCAGGCACGATTTGTTAAGAAGGGTTCTTTTTCATAAATGTCAATCGACCGCAAAAGCTCATCCGCAAATCAAACGACGTACCGTTCCTCCTCCAGGATACGAGCGGCGATTTTCCGTTTTAACGTCACTTCATTGATCGGTTCAAAGCGAGTCAATTTTTTCAGGATGGAAAGCTGTGTCCGCAGGATATCCCCTTCCTCCATCGTAGCCAAAATCCGCTTCGCTTTTTGTTCAATCAGCGGGAATGCTTCATACACATAGGCGGTGGTAAGCTCGATCGGGGTGGCCGCCTTCTCTTCCCCTACCTGCTCCACTCTTTTCTTCGCCCGCAACAATGCGCTTTCCATCGCGAAAATCTCGATTGCGATATCGGCGACATCCCGCAAGATTTCCTGTTCGTTTTCCAACTTGGTCTGATATTTTTCCACAGCCAGTCCGGCGGTCATCAAGAAGATTTTTTTAGCGTGTTCAATCATTTTCCCTTCTGTCTCTAACAATTCAGGTGCCTCTTCCGACAACGTCGGCATCATCATCATCAATTCTTCCTGTAGACCGGCGGTTTTCTCCATCAGCGGCAATTCACTTTTCATCGCTTTACGCAGGAGTGTTGCCGGGATCAGCAAGCGGTTGATTTCGTTAGTTCCTTCAAAGATACGGTTGATGCGGGAATCGCGGTACATATTTTCAATCTCATACTCCTGCATAAAACCGTATCCGCCGTGGATTTGAACGCCTTCATCCACTACATAGTCCAACACTTCGGAGCCAAAAACTTTGGTAATGGAGCATTCCAAGGCATACTCTGCAATCGCCTTGGCGGTGTCTGTGCCCGCAGCTCCATCCAGTTGGCTTAATCCCTCTTCGATCAGGCCACCGGTACGGTAGATCGAGCTTTCTAGGGCAAAAGTTTTAGCCGCCATCGTCGCCAATTTCTCCTGGATCAGCGGAAATTGGGCGATCGGCTTCTTAAACTGCTTCCGCTCATTGGCGTACTTAGCAGAAAGTTCAAGCGCACGCTTGGCGGAACCGACACAACCGACCCCCAATTTGTAGCGACCGATGTTTAAAATGTTAAAAGCGATCAGGTGGCCTTTGCCGATCTCGCCGAGGACGTTCTCCACCGGTACTCGGGCTTCATCCAAGATCAAGGTGCGGGTGGAGGAGCCTTTGATGCCCATCTTTTTCTCTTCCGGTCCGGTGCTGACCCCTGGAAAGTCCTTCTCCACGATAAAGGCGGTAAACTTTTCGCCGTCGATTTTGGCATATACGACAAAAATATCGGCAAAGGCGGAGTTGGTAATCCATTGCTTTTCACCGCTCAACAGATAGTTCTTCCCATCGTCGGACAGCTTAGCGACGGTTTTGGCACCGAGAGCATCCGACCCGGAACCCGGCTCCGTCAAGGCATAGGCGGCAAGTTTTTCACCGGTGGCCAACGGTGGGAGGTATTTTTGTTTTTGTTCTTCGGTGCCGAAGAATACGATCGGCAGCGTCCCAATCCCTACATGGGCACCCAGACTGAGGGAAAAAGATCGTCCTTGGGCTATTTTTTCCGTGATCAGGGTTGAACTGATCTTATCCAGCTCTAATCCACCGTATGCTTCCGGCACATCCGCTCCCAATAGGCCCAACTCACCCGCTTCCTGCAGCAGGCGGACCGTATGATCGAAGTTGTGGTTTTCAATCTCCTCCAATACCGGCAACACACGGTCTTTGACAAAGTCTTCCGCCGTCTTGCCAATCATGTGTTGCTCTTCGCTCAACTCCTCCGGTATAAACACATCCGTGGTTGCATGCTCTTCGATCAGGTAGCTACCACCCTTGGTGATCGTCTTTTCCGCCATCTCCCATTCCTCCTCAACATTTATCGCTATTTTATTGCACCATCTCAAAGACCCCGGCAGCACCCATGCCTCCACCCATACACATGGTAACGAGGCCGTATTTCTGCTGGCGGCGAGCCAATTCGTTTAAGATCGACACGGTTAGCTTGGCACCGGTACATCCCAGGGGATGACCCAAGGCGATGGCACCACCGTTGACATTTACCTTGTCCGGATCCATCTCCAGGTGGCGGATCACCTGAAGCGCTTGCGCTGCAAACGCCTCGTTCAACTCCACCAAATCCACCTGATCCATGGTGATTCCCGCTTTTTCCAAGGCTTTAGGCACGGCTACAATCGGACCGATCCCCATCACATCGGGATCAACGCCGCCAACACAAAAGGAGCGGAAGACGGCGAGAGGCTTTACTCCTAAGGATTCCGCCTTTTCCCGCGACATCATGATCACCCCGGCGGCACCGTCGCTGGTCTGGGAGGAGTTACCGGCGGTTACGGTCCCGCCGAGCCGAAACGCGGGTTTCAACTGTGCCAGTTTCTCCGCGGAAGTGTCCAGTCGGGGGCCTTCGTCGGTATCAAACAGAAACTCTTCTGTATGCAACTTTCCATCATCACCGACAAAGCGCTTTTTCACAGTGAAGGGCACGATCTCATCCTTAAATTTCCCTTCCTGGATGGCGGTGATCGCATGTTGGTGGCTGCGCAGGGCAAACGCATCCTGATCCTCCCGCGAGACTCCGTAACGGCGGGCCACTTCCTCGGCGGTATGCCCCATCGACATATACAACTCCGGCCCGGTTTCCATCAAGTGTGGATTGGGTGCCGGTTTATGGCCTCCCATCGGTACCAGGCTCATACTCTCCACACCGCCGGCGATAATCGTATCGGCGAAACCGGTCATAATCTGTTGTGCCGCCGAGGCGATCGACTGTAAGCCGGAGGCGCAGAAGCGGTTGATGGTAAGACCGGCAGAAGTAGTAGGTAACCCCGCCCGCAAAGCGATCACACGGGCGACATTCATCCCTTGCTCCGCTTCCGGAAACGAGCAACCCATGATCACATCTTCCACATCATCAGGCTCCAATTGCGGAACCCGCCGCAATAGATCCTGAACAACCACGGCTCCCAGATCATCAGGACGGGTATGCTTCAACGAGCCACGGTTTGCTTTGCCAACAGCGGTACGCGCCGCGGCGACAATCACTGCTTCACGCATCTTTCTCTCCTCCTTCAAGTGCAGGTGATGGTTGGCGCTGATGTCCGCTCAAGTGAAAATCAGTAAAGAAAAACCATGTTGATTAGCAATATTTCGGATAGGAGGGATATTTGGATCAATGTATGCTTGTTGTGAAAATCAAGAGATCTGATTTCGTCATCAATTGCGCAAGGGTTTCTTTTTGGTCAACATATGTTGCATCCGTTGCTGTGATTTAGGTTCTCCCGCCAAGCTGAGGAAGGCTTCACGCTCGATGTCGAGCAGATACTGTTCATCCACCAGCGTTCCTGCGGGCACGGTACCGCCGGAGAGGACGTAAGCCAGTTTGTCCGCAATCTTATAGTCATGCTCACTGATATAACCGGATTGAAGCATGCTGTACGCACCCAGGCGCAGGGTGTAGTAGCCCGTCTCACCAACCACAGGGATCTTTTGTGGCTCCGGCGGGCGATAACCCGTACGGGCAAGGGCCAGCACCTGTTCTTTAGCATCATAGAGCAAATGATCCTGATTGATGCTGACACCGTCGATCCCTTTGCGCAGATAACCATATTCCTCCGCCTCGGCGGCACTGGTGGATACCTTAGCCATGGCGATCGTTTCAAACACTTTGTTGACGCTGTTTTGTAAACGGATGGAATCCCTTGGATCGATATCGGCAGTTAAACGCAGCAGCATCTCTTTGTTGCCTCCACCACCAGGAATCAGGCCAACACCGGTCTCCACCAACCCCATATACGTTTCAGCGGATGCTTGCATTCGATCCGCCGGCAAGGAGATTTCCACCCCTCCACCCAGGTTCATACCAAAGGGAGCGACTACGACCGGTCGGTCCATGGTTCTGAGCGAACCCATTGTCTTTTGGAACTGGCGCACCATTAGATCTAACTCCGGCCAGTTTTGATCCTGTGCCTCCATCAGGATCAACATCAGATTGGCGCCGACACAAAAGTGCGATCCCTGATTCCCGATCACCAATCCGCGCCAGTTGGTGGATACTTCCTTCACCGCTGTGTTTACCATTTGAATGATATCGGTGCCGATGGCGTTATTGGGCGAATGAAATTCTAGGCATAACACCTCATCCCCGATATCGATCAAACTCGCTCCAGAATTGGATTGGACCACTTTTCCTTGTTGTTTGAGTCGAGCCAAGGAAATCGACTTTGGATGCTCCTCCACTTGACGGAACTGACCGCCAAGATAAAATGCGCGATCATGATCCAACTGCTGCTGATAAAAGGACGTGGCCCCTTTTGCCAACAACTCTTCCACCAGTGGTGGTATCGTTTCCCCTTCTGCTCGCATGCGGGCGACGGATTTTTCCACTCCGATGGCGTCCCACACCTCAAAGGGTCCCAAATCCCAGTTGAAGCCCCAGCGCATCGCCCGGTCCACACTGACGATATCATCGGCAATCTCCGGGATGCGGGCAGCGGAATAGAGCAACACTTTTTTTGTAATATGCCAAGCCAACCGTCCCGCCACATCGTCGGCATAGACCAGGGCCTGCAATTGTTCCGACTTTGATTTGGCCCGTTTCGCCATCTCAAGCGAGGGCGCTTTTAGCTTTTTGCGGGGACGGTATTCACCGGTCGCAGGATCGAGTGCCAAGATTTCGCTACCTTTCTCCCCTTTCACCTTCTTGAAAAATCCTTGCCCGCTTTTGGCGCCGAGCCAGCCTTTGTCCACCATCGTCCGCAGCAATTCGGGTATGGAAAACGCTTGCTTTTCTGCGGGGTCATCTACGTTTTCACGGACATTGTCGGAAACGTGAATAAATGTATCCAATCCCACCAGATCCAACGTCCGAAAAGTGGCGCTTTTTGGGCGTCCCATCGCCCGACCGGTCACCGCATCTACCTCATCAGGACCAAGCCCTTCCTCCAACATCTTTTGGAAGGTGATCGCCAGACCGTATACACCGATGCGATTAGCGATAAAATTGGGGGTATCTTTGGCAAAGACAACTCCTTTACCCAACACATCTTCCGCAAACGCTTTCATCTCTGCGACGATGGAAGCATCCGTATCCTTTGTCGGAATGATCTCCAACAGTTTCATATAACGAGGTGGGTTAAAAAAGTGGGTCCCTAAAAAATGGGATCGAAACTCAGGCGAACACGCCTTCACCATGTTTTGTATGGAGATACCGGAAGTGTTGGAGCTGATAATGGTTCCCGACTGCCATACTTTTTCAATGCGGGCAAACAAGTCTTGTTTGATAGACAGATTTTCAACCACCGCCTCGACCACCCAGTCCATCTCCGCCAAACGGGGCAGGTCGTCTTCCAAATTGCCCAATTCGATCCGCTCTGCAACCCTTCGATGAAACAGCGGAGCCGGCTTCTCTTTGTACAGCCGCTCTACCCCGGTTCGGGCCAAGCGGTTGCGGACCGATTTGTCCGCTAAGCTTAAGCCTGCTGCTTTCTCTTTCTCACTCAGCTCTCGGGGCACAATATCCAACAGTAACGTACGAATCCCAGCGTTGGCCAGGTGTCCGGCGATAGCCGCGCCCATCACACCTGCACCGATCACCGCCGCTCGTTTGATTTTCGCCAACAAAGACTCCTCCTCTCAGTTGAAACCGTCCCCTTACATGAATGAACAATCATTCATTGCTAGGGCAGAAAAAAACTCCTCCTCGGATTACGATTGCAACATTCCCTGTTTGAATTCCAACCATGCTTTCAAATATTATTATTTATCTGATCTCGGCTCTCGTCAAGAGGGGTGGGGCCAATTTTTGCAGTAAAGCATATACCCGATTGATGGTACAGACTGAGGCGGCAGCTGTCCTCCGCACCTGCAGCGGCGAGTGGAAAAATGTGTGGCTGACTTCACTGCGTTGTCGATGCGTTGGGAGGCAGGCTTAAGATATCCATCACCAACAAACTGGCGGGTGCCGATTAGCACCCGCCCGGTTGGATTACTTAAAAAAGTTGGCGTTGATCTCGATATACTCTTTTTCCTCTTCTGGTACCATTTCTTCCTCGTAAATGGCTTCCACCGGGCAGACCGGTTCACATGCGCCACACTCGATACAAGTGTCCGGGTCGATGTAATACATGACATCATCCCCATGGATGCAGTCTACCGGGCAAACTTCCACACATTCAGCCGCTTTTTCGTCTTTGCAGGTAGAGGTAATTACAAAAGCCAAGCGGAATGCCCCCTTCTCAGGATGGTTTTCATGTTCAAAATGACGGTTGGTTCCTTTGTTATTCCCAATATTTCTGATAAGTGAACGGCTCTTCAGTGAACGACCCATCACTGAAGTGGTAAAGATTCTCGCTTCATCTGATATGTAGCACCCTACATCCATCCACGAAGGCTCGCGCCGAGCCAAATGTCGTCGGTCGAGTTTTCGCTCCAATGGTAGTTTTTAGTCTTTCCACACGCTCTGCCCTGATTATATCGTTGCTCTAATCATCTCGCAAGGAGTACCCGAGCAACAATTCCTTTATCTACCCTTCTGTCCGGTTCACACGGTTTCCCTTCGGTACGGTCATTACAGCCAAAGAAGCGAGTAATAAGGTCGCTCCCAGCCAACCCATCAAGGGTAAACGCTCCCCCAGCAAACCCATGGCCAGGAGGGAAGCGGTCAGTGGTTCCAGTAGCGCAGCGATGGAGGCGTGGGTAGCACTGGTCCGTTTTAGTCCAGCCATATAGAGAAGGTAAGCTAATCCGGTTGGAACGGCACCCAGGTATAGTAGCAGTCCCCACGCTTGCCATGAGGGCGGCGGCCATGCAATAAAGGGGAGAAGCATCATCGCCCCTGTGCTAAAGGCAGCTGCAGCGATTCGAAACGGTGGCAGCATGCGCACCAATTGCTTCCCGATCAATGTATATCCCCCATAGCATGTAGCAGCGCCCAATGCGAGCAGGTTTCCGCCGAGATAGCGGGAATCGGTTAATGTGGCCAATCCACTGATCCCGATCACCAATGCCACTCCCATCACACCCAACCCCAATGCAAGCAAGGTACGGGCTCCCAACGGCTCCCGCAATACCAAAGCGGAAACCGCCGCCACCAACAGTGGAGCCGTACAGATGGCGATCAGAGTAGCCGTTGATACCAGTGTGCGGTCAACAGCGTTAAAGTAAGTAAGCTGGTAACCCGCCAGCGCCAGGCCGAACAGTAGAATCCAGACCAGTCCACGCCGTCCCGCAGATACAAACACATGGCCGCGGCTTTCCCAGATCGCAGCCATCCACAACAGCGGAGCTGCGACCAACAGACGCCACGCCCCAATTTCCAAGGGAGTCATCCCATGGTGCAAGATCAAAAGCTTCGCCGCTAAACCGGCGGTTCCCCAGGCGATGGCCCCCAAACAAATCAACCATAATCCCATTCTCACGAACATCCCTCCCGATGATCTTAAAATCGGGCGGGATCTTTAAGCACAATGATGTGCACTTTTGTCCCCGCCCGTCACATCTGTTGACAAACGGGAGGGGGTAGTACCAAACGGATACGGAAGGTGATCACCTCCTCACCCCGACCGCGGGCTTTAGCTTTTTACTTCGATGCCGATTACTCGCAACCCTTTTTTAAAATGTTTTCCTAGCGGGATGTATCCTTTTTTGAAGTTCATGCAGCAGCTAGTCCCCGTCCGCCGATGTCACCGCTACCGTCTGTCCGTCGTACATCACATCCGTTGCCGCAAACTGCTGTCGCGCCTCTGCTTCAAGCACCTTTGATTCGGCAGCAGAATAGCGGGAACTGATATGGGTCAACAACAACCGCCCCACTCCCGCCTGCCGTGCAATCCGAGCCGCCTGCACCGAGGTGGAATGGCCATGTTTTTCAGCCAATTCCTCCCGCCCCTCCCGATATGTTGCTTCGTGGATCAATACATCCGCTCCATGAGCCAAACGGGCAGCTTCCACCACAGGACGGGTGTCCCCGAGCACAGTCACCACCCGCCCCGGCCGATCCGGTTTTCGATAATGGCGTCCATCGACAATCCGCCCGTCAGGTAGTTGAATGCGATCCCCCATTTTTAACTGTCGATAGAGGGGGCCTGGGGGAATTCCTTCCGCCTGTAACCGCTCTACATCCAAGCGTCCCGACCGATGCGGTTCCTGGATACGAAAACCGTAACAGGGAACGCGGTGGGACAAGGCTCCCACTTCCACCTGAATCCCTTGTTCCAGGGTAAAACTCTCCTCTCGCAATTCCAGCCATTCAATCGGATAACGAAGGTAGGTGCCGCTAACCTGCAGGGCTGTTTCCACAAATGGCCGCAACCCTTCCGGGGCATGTATGGTCAAAGGGGAATCGCCCCCCTGAAACGAACGGCTGCCCAAAAGGCCGGGCAAACCAAAAATATGATCGCCATGCAAATGGGTGATAAAGATGCGATCCACCCGCGGCAAACGTACAGCTGATTGCAGAATTTGATGTTGTGTTCCTTCTCCGCAATCAAACAGCCAGATCCGCCCCCCACGCTCTGTCCATTGTAAAGCAAGTGAAGCTACATTCCGCTCCTTAGAAGGGATGCCCCCACCTGTACCTAAAAACGTAATTTCCATCCTTGCCACTCCCATATAAAAATCGACCCGATTTTCTCGGGCCAAATCGGTTTACAGTATTAGGACGGTGGTCAAACTCGATCGACACAATACTCGCGCTCCAGTCCGTCCCTTTTCCATCCAAACAGACGCACCAGTTGATAGGTGGCGTACACCCCACCATTCTGGCGATAAGCGCGATCATATCGTTCCATTAGCCGAATCACCGCTGGCTCGCGCAGTTCCCAAAAGCGATCTTGACCAAATACAAAAGCACCCCCGAGATATTGAACGGTCCCTAAAAATTCACGACAATCTTGGTATTCTTTTCGCTGCCAACAGACAGCAGACTGTGGATGGGTGATGCCCGCATCCAAAAGAATTTGTTTCCAGTCAGGGATGGAACGCGCACAGTCGAAATCCCACTCGGCCATCAAATCGCCATCTTCGCGCAATTCTTCGTAATAAAGTTTGCGCAATTCCTGCCAGGTATCCGGTCCAAAAGTGGAAGCCAGGAAAAAGCCTTCCTCACGAAGGGCATCCACCAGGGTTGCTATCGTTTTTCGCGGTTGGTTGAACCATTGTATAGTTGCATTGGACACAATTAAGTCATACCGCTCTTTCTCCCACTCCACCGCCTCTGCATCGGCCACGATAAAACGGATATCGGATGTGTCAGGTTTCACCTCCGCCACGTTTTGACGAGCAAAGTGTACCATTTTGTCCGATAAGTCAATCACCGTCAGCCGTGCATCAGGAAATCGATCTCGCAGCAATTGGGTAAGATAGCCGGTACCGCAGCCCACCTCGACAATTTCCCGCGCCTCTACCTCTTGTTCAGTCAAGGTCTGCATAATTTGATGGGCCATCCGTTTTTGAATGACAGCACGACGGTCATATCGACCCGCCAACCGGCTAAACTCACGGGCCATCTTTTTTTTGCACTGCTTCACCTCTCCATCGCCCCTTCAATCTACAACTGGCAGTGGCTAAGCAGCTAAACTTTATCTGTCAGCCTTTCTTCCCATCCTATCATGAAAACGATTCATTCTCTAATGTTTCAAAAAAGTGGATAAAAGAGTTTCAAAATAAAAGCCCCCCTGATCTGGGGAGCTAAAGCGTGTCCAATCCGCGATTACATGAGATTCAACCCGACCGCCGTCGGAAGAATACACAAAGAATCCCAACTGTGAAATCTCCCCCCTCAGCTACTCTCTAGCTACATGTACGGATTTGACGGTTTCTACATCTTGACCGTTAATCGTTATCGCTACATTTTCAGGCTGTCCGATGGTAATCCAGACATCATTGGAAGCGTTTTGGGCATGATTGTAGGGGAATTCCTCTCCTGGCTGCAGGGTAAAATCCTTAATATAAGGTGCATCAGGATTTTGTTCTTCCCGGATTTGAATCCAACTGCCGTTGCCCAATGCTTTAAATTTGATCGCAATGGTATCTGGTTGGCTCAGCTTGTACTCTCCTAAGGTTGACGATTGATTAACCGTCACCACGGATGCCTTCCCTTCCTGAGATGCATCGCCCGTCTCGGTTCCGGTAGAGTTGACCGTATTATTTTGGTCCGGATTGGCACTCGCCTCTGAGTCGGAAGGCTCCTTTATGCTGTTATAGGCCAATACCGACATCGGAATCAACAAAATAGCAACAGCAATTGCCACATATGTCCACTTCTTTTGCGCGATCCACATACCGGCTTTTTTGCCCCGATCAACCACCTGTTTCCTCCGTCCGCTGCGGGAAAGGCCTCTCTGATCATTTGCATGATTGAGTAAAGCGGGAGGGTTGGCAATCGGCTCTGAGGGGGGGACGGCTCGCTCACGCCCCGAGCGGGAGCGGGATAGTGTCGACATCTCATCCCATCCTCCCTCTCCTACAGAGGGCATCGTGGTTGAGGAGCGGCGGGATAAAGTCGAGTTGCGATCGGAGCGGGAGAGTGGTTCAATGGAATTCCAACCGGAGATCTCCTCCTCTGAAGCAGCCGTTTCTTGATAACCCTCCCAACCGGTATCGGGAATCGGTTCGTGGTCATACCCACCCCGTCGGATTCTGGAAGAGCGGGAAGATTCTGAAGTGCCCTGTTCACTGTATCGATCGCTTCTTGTTGGATCCGTCTCGATAGGCGGAAACTTTCCTGTGTTCGATTTTTTTGCAGGCAGTTGCAATCCGGAATCACGCGATAGCGATTGCCTTTTGCCCGTCGAACGGGAGGGCACCTTTTCATCGCTGTGGGAAGACATTGACGCGTATGGGTCGTATGCCTCTTCTTGATTGTCATATTGTCGATCGGGGTGGTTTTTAAAGGGATCATACTCATCATCATTACTGGGAGGAGTCGTTGGTAATGTTTTAAATGAGTCCGTTTCTTGGACATTATCAGAGTTTAGGGCGGCGAGATGATACTGAGCCGTTCCCTGTAGATCGACCGCTTGCATCATCCCCGTCTGATCCGGACGGTAACGTTTCAGCAGATAAGTCGGCTCCAACCCTACCTGCTTCGCGTATGCACGAATATATGAGCGGACGGTAAAAGCACTCCCTATTTTGTCAAAATCCCCACTCTCGAGGGCATTAAGGGAAACGGTATCAATCTGTGTCTTTTCTTGGATCTCTTTAAAAGAGAGCCCGCTTGACTCCCTCGCTTGTCTGAGTTGGTTTCCGATCTCTACCCACACACAGACCACCTCCGCTGATGGTGATGCAATGTTCTTCTTCTTTAGAAGAGGTCTTTTGATTTTACGGTTTACAACGAATGCTTCTCATGTTTTGATGATGAGAGAAAGATCGGGTCCCACATCGCACTTCCGATATGGATTCTTGAAACACAGGTTTGATTCCTGCCAAGCCTTAAAATCCTGCAAATCCAACAGGAGAATGGGGCCATGTCGGTCATTGTATATGAATCACTACCCCATTGCAACCAAAGCACAGTATAAGAAAGGAGACGATCCCATGAAACATTGGGGAGCGAATATCTATATGCTAATCCTGTTCGGCTTGGCTTTGCTATTGATTTTATTGGGCCTGTTCCGGATCTGGCTGTATTGATTGGATCGGTTTAAACAGTTATTGTTAACGTGCATTTTAACCGTACCGTTTCACTTTTTCTTACCATACTTCACAAAAGTGAGACGTACCCGATCGCCGACCTCTCCTAGTGTTCTCATTTTAATATCATAACATGAAAAATCGGACTGGGAGCATATGATAAAGAGAACTAATCCATTATCCTATAAATTTCGTTCCTTTTTACGATGAAAATCATACTTTGTGACGTATAATCAAACGAAAAAGTGGGATTCAATAACCCAAGGGATCACGTCTGCATTTTCAAACATGCTGATAAAAGCGATTCCTAAGTTAAGTTAAATCATTCCTAATCGGTATAGGTAAATTGCAGAAAAGAAAAAAACACCCTCCGACATGTACGGAGGGTAGAAATTTACCTGTATCTGATCAGGTTATTGGGGAATATAAAATTTAGTTATTCGAGGTAACACGGGTTGCTTTAACAAATCCCCAATCCAGCCAAGCGGCACTCATTTTGTCATAGCGAACACCGCCGGAACCCCAGGTGTGCAACAGTTTGCCGTTGCCTGCATAGATGCCCACATGAGCAATCCGACCGTTGCTGCCGCGCAGTTTAAAGAAGACGAGATCTCCTTTTTGCAACTGGTTACGAGAAACTTCTGTTCCAACTTTCGATTGTTGAGAGGACGTCCGGGGAAGTTTTACCCCGTTTTGACCAAATACATATTGCACAAAGGAGGAGCAGTCGAAGTTACTCGTTTGTCCGGAACGGGCTCCGAATTTGTAAGGAGTTCCCATATATTTTTCACCTGTTTTAATAATCCGGTCACCAAAACTGGCTTGTGCCTGTGTTTGCTGCGGGGCAGCCGTTTGGTTATTGGTTGCAGGCTGGTTGCTTTCTGTCGTTTCCGGTGAAGTCGTTTGGCTATCCCCGGCTTCCGGAGTAGCCGTTTGACTATCCTCAGTTTGCGGAGTAGCCGTTTGGTTGCTGTCTGCTTGTGGAGTGGTTTGCGGTTGATCCGTGACAGAGGTTTTGCCGTTGGAAGCAGGTTGCTGTATCGAAGGCGTCCTTAGTCCTACTTGGGCGAAGATCTGTTGGATCAATTGATCAGAATTCGTGGACTTAGCGGAAGTGCTGGCATAGCTGGCTCCAGGCAGAGCGGCACCTACTAAAGTAAATGCGACAGCACTGATTAACCCTTTTTTCAACCAATTTGTTTTTTGCATCATATCCTCCCTTTTCCACTTGATTTTGTAAGCACATCGGTATGGTAACATAGAACTAATAGACTATAAGATTCCATTTTTATGTAATGGCAGGTCGCTTGCATCGCTGATAATCCCCTTTCATGCTGCAATGAAGGGGTTTTTTCCTGTTTTATAACCAATGGGATCGGCAGACTTTTTCCATATATTAATAGATTGCGCGCGCTTCGCTTGACACTGCACACTTCTTGTGTGCAAGTTGTGTGTAAGTGTCTTTAAGGGGGATATACTGATGAAACGATTGGACCAGGTGCGACACGCACTGGCCGAACACGGCGCGGCTGAGGCGACGGGATTGACCGCTCAGGAAGCGAGCCGACTACTTCAACTGGATCGTTCCACTGTCAGCCGTTATCTCAATCACCTGGTGAAAGTAAAGGAAGTGGAGAAATTACCGGGACGGCCCGTTCGCTTTCGCATGGTTAAATCGGCGTTAACATCGCTGGAAGAATGGGTCTATTCCCCACAGAATCATCCCGGCAAAACCATCGGCAACTCAGCCGAAATAAACGAGGCATTGGCCGCTCTCTTATACCCACCCAAAGGTTTACCGCTGTTGTTGGAGGGGGAAACCGGAACCGGTAAAACTCATCTGGTGGAACAAGTGGTACAATTGGCACGGAAACAAGAGAAATTCAGCCCTTCTCAGCCCTTTGTCACATTTAACTGTTCGGAGTACGCACAAAACCCTGAGCTGTTGATGGGGCAGTTATTCGGTATCCGCAAAGGGGCCTTCACCGGCGCCGCATCTGACAGAACCGGTTTGGTGGAACGAGCGGATGGAGGGATTTTATTTTTGGATGAAATCCATCGCCTCCCCCCTGCTGGACAAGAGACGTTGTTTCATCTGATCGATCAGGGCGTGTATCGGCGTCTGGGCGAAACTGAGCTGGAGCGAACAGCGTCCATTCGTCTGATTGGCGCCACCACTGAAAAGCCGGATGAAGTGTTGCTGCCTACATTGCTGCGCCGTTTTGCCGTCAAATTGACCCTTCCTCCTTTAAAACAAAGGAAGCAGCACGAACGGGAGAAACTGGTGGATGCTTTTTTTATCGAGGAAGCGCGACAGATGGCTTTAGACATCCGTTTAGATTCCCGTTGTCGTCAAGCGTTTGTTCAATATCCTTGTCCCGGTAATATCGGTCAACTAAAAGGAGATGTGCAGCATGCTTGTGCCCAGGCATTTTTGCGACATCTGCACCAGCCTTCCCCGGCCGTTTCAATCCGGCGGGAAGATCTGCCCGCATCCGTAGCTAGTGTGTGGAAATCCCACGCCGATTCCCCTTCTCCCATTGCACCACTTCGATCCGATAAAGGAGAAAAAACGGTATACAGTGAACTGTTGCGAAAGGAACGGGAACTGAGCGCTCGCGGATGGAGCCGTGATGAGCGCATCCGTGAACTGAAGCTGATGGCAAACCGCTACTTGAAACAGGGGCCGCTTCCCGGTAGCCAGCACTGTCGATTGGAGAACCATGATCTGCAAAAGGTGCTCTCCCATCTTCCGCAACCATTACTACAGGGGCAAAGAGAAGCCCTTGAAAGTCTGATCCATTCTCTCGCCGTCGAAGGGGAGCAAGCAAACCGCCCTTTTCCCGAAACAGAGTCGTTACAAGAAAAATATCAACAATCGGCCCAAGCCGTTGCCAAAGCGATCACCGCTAAAAACATCCCATTGCCAAAAGATGCCTGGAAAGAGATCGCCCACCTCTTATCCGCTTTCTCTGAGTCGGATTCAGCCCCGAGCGACGGAGTACCGGTCCTTATCGTCACCCATGGGGAATCGACCGCTTCATCGATCGCCCAGGTGGCCAATGCCTTACTGGGAGATGAACGGATATACGCCGTCGATATGCCCCTTCATCAACCCGCCTCTGTCGCCCATCAGCGTGTATCCGACCGCATCCAAGCACTCCATGGCGGAAAAGGAGTTTTATTGCTGGTAGATATCGGTTCCTTGACCACCATGGGGGAAGACATCAGCCGCGAGCACGGCATCTCGGTTCACACTTTGTCCAATGTGACGCTTTCCATGGTGATCCATGCCGCCCGCAAAGCCCGAACTCCCGGCTGGGATGCAAAAAAGCTGGCTCACTCCGTACGCGAACGCTTTCCGGAACCGATCAGTTCCCTCGTTCCCGCTCATCCTCGCCTAGTGGTAGGTGTGCTATGCCCCCAAGGCGAAGGAGCACTAACCACTTTACACGATTGGGTAAAGCAAAATCTAACGGGCAAATATAAAGAGATTGAAATATGGACAAGTGAATGGAATCCCGATCAAAGCGAGTCCTATCGTGAAATCCTGTATCAATGGCAACAGTCCGGCAACCTGCTCGCGGTAGTGGGCACCCATTCTCCACCGGAAACCTGTTCCGATATTCCCTTTTTTAGCGCTTGGGAGCTGTTACAAGCGGAGGGCATCCAGCGCTGGAATGAACAAATAAACAGAAACCGAGGCTGATCGCAAACTTGCTAGCATATGGAAGAGGGACTTTATCATCAATCTGATAACCCTTTATCAACCAGTGTGTAAGTTGTGCAAACATACTCCAACCTGAAAGCAACATGTCAGGGTTCTACCGAGGCAAAAGAGATATCCAATGATTAACAAAATGTGCCCCAGGTTTGATCTCCCGATCACCCTTTTTTCCTTCGATCATCGATCAAAAGCGCGGTACATTGGAAACGAAGTGATCAAGATACAACCGTAGGCCACCAACTTATAATAAGTTGGCATGATTTTTGCATCCGTTACTTTATGACCCCATTCTGTTTTTCCAACAAAAACGGATCAAAAGATGAGAGAGACCACGCTGACAGCAAACGGTCGCCTTCAACTCCATCTCAATCGAAAGGAATGGTTTCAATGGTAGAACAACAATTGACGATAACCAATCAGACGGGTCTACATGCGCGACCTGCGGCGCAGCTGGTCAAAGAAGCAGGGCAATTTTCCAGCCAGATCTATCTGGTTAAAGACGGTAAACAAGCAGATGCCAAAAGCCTCTTGGGCGTGATGTCCCTCGCCATTCGCGGCGGGGAAGAAATAACCATCCGGGCGGAAGGGGAGGATGAAAAAGAAGCGGTGCAAGCGCTCACCCAATGGATTGAAAATGAACTGACCAACTGATCAGCGGAGAAAGAGGGTGTTTGACAGATGATAAACCAATCGATACAGGGAATTGGAGCTGCCGCCGGCATGGCGATTGGACAAGCCGTGATATGGCGCAAGGAAGAGACGGAAGTAACTGTAAAAACGATCACAGATGTGGATGCGGAAGAAAAACGCTTACAAGAAGTGGTACAAACCGCACGTGAGCAGCTGCAAGCCTTACGGCAAACCACACTGGAACGGATGGGAGAAGAAGAAGCGGGAATTTTTGACGCTCATCTCGCTTTTCTGGATGACCCCTCTTATATCGGGGAGATGAAAACCCGCATCCATGATCAAAAAAAGAACGCGGAAGCCGTTTGTCAACAAGTAACCGATGAGATGGCCGGGATGTTGGCCAGCTTAGATGATGAATATATGCGGGCCCGTGCCGACGACATTCGCGATGTGGGCGGACGGTTGCTGCTGTTGCTGTTGGGTGTTGAGCCCTTTGATCCTACCCGTCTGGAACCCGGCAGTGTCGTGGTGGCCGATGAACTCACCCCCTCGGACACTGCACAGTTCCCTCCCGGGATTGCCGGTATGGTGACTGCACGGGGCAGCAAAACCGCTCATGCGGCTATTATGGCTCGTACATTGGGTATCCCGGCTGTGCTGGGACTGGGAGCCTCTCTCGATGAGATCAAAGAAGGCGATACCATCATCTTGGACGGCGAGAGCGGAGCAGTTACCTTAAACCCAGATGACGCCAACCGACGCCAAGCAGAAGCTACGATCAAGCAACAACAAGAAATACGGGAACAGGCGCTTTCACAGGCAAATGAAGATGCATACACCGCCGACGGCAAGCGCGTACAGGTGTTAGCCAACATCGGCAGTCCCGCCGATGTTGACGCCGCCCTCCAAAATGGAGCCGAAGGGGTCGGCCTCTTCCGCACCGAATTTCTCTATCTGGAAAACGACCATTGGCCGACAGAAGAAGAACAGTACCAGGCTTATCGCAAAGTGCTGGAAGCCTTCGCTGACAAACCCGTCGTGATCCGCACCTTGGATATCGGCGGTGACAAGGATCTCCCCTATGCCAAACTGCCCAAAGAAGAAAACCCGTTTCTCGGTCATCGGGCAATCCGCTTTTGCCTGGCCAATCCGGACATCTTTAAAACGCAATTGCGGGCGTTGTTGCGTGCAGGCGTCCACGGCGACCTGTGGGTAATGTTTCCGATGGTGGAAAACTTATCGGAAGTGCGCCAAGCCAAATCCCTCTTAAGCGAATGCCGGCAAGAGCTGGAACTAGCGGGAATCGAGGTGGCCGCTTCCATCCAGATCGGCATCATGATCGAAGTCCCCGCCGCCGCCGTCAACGCCGATCAATTGGCTAAAGAAGTGGACTTTATGAGTATCGGCACCAATGATCTGACCCAATATACTCTTGCCGCTGACCGGGGGAACGAACTGGTGGCCCATCTGTACGATGCCGCCCATCCCGCCGTATTGCGTTTGGTTAAAAAGACTTGCGACGCCGCCCATGAAGCCGGCATCATCGCTGGCATGTGCGGCGAATTGGCCGGTGATCCCAAAATGACGGAAATCCTCGTCGGACTCGGTCTACACGAACTCTCCATGAGTGCCGGCGCCATTCCCGAAGTGAAGGTAAGCGTACGGCAAGTATCATCAAACGAAGCACACCAACTGGCGGATGAAGTGTTGTTGGCGGAAGATGGTGATCAAGTCCGGGCAATTGCGGAAAAAACCAATAGTTGAACGAAACAGCCCCCCTGGATCTGGTCAGGGGGGCTTAATCGTGTTGCTCGATCCAAGCATCCACCATGCTCACTAGCGTAAGCAGTCTCAAGGTAAAAATGGGAGCACGATCAGAGTGAGGAAAAAAAGAGCGACAGCCGCGAAAAAAAAGGGACGCTCTCTCCGCAAAACCGATATCAGTGCATACCCAATGGCGAAAAGGCTATACAACAGACTCATCAACCCCCATGCGCTCAACCAGTAAAGAGCCGCAGCCGCAATTACCATCCATCCCAGGATCCCCTTGGCAATCTGAAGATGATTCCGCAAATCGCGCTCCTGTACCCGGAAGTCCCCGAGCACATCCTCCAAAGAGGTACGACTCCCGGGATCTTCATGGTAAAAATACATCGGTTGCAGATAAGGGATATTTCCTTCAACCAACTGTGATCCCCAAAAGAACATTCGACCATCGACGGGAAATTCTAATCCCCCAGCCTCCCGTTCCCTCGGATAGTCCGGCATCGGTGTAATATCAGACTCCACTGAAAAAATAACCCGCTGATCTTCCAAGCGGCCAAAATACTCCCGTGGACGCAGCGTACGGATATGACTAAACAAGAAACGCCATGGCTGCTTCAATTGTACATTTGCCATGGAGGTATCTACCGGTATCCAACCACTCCCCTTCAAGAACACCTCATCCCACACGTGTGCATGGTGTTTCCCCATAGCAAAAGCACCCACCACCGTCCGACAGGGGATATTCTGGGAGCGGCAAAGTGCGGCATATAAAAAAAGAAAACTCCCCGCAATCCCCTTTCTTATTTCGTAAGAAAGAAACCGTTCCCCGCTCCTTTGGTGGATAGATATAGCGAAAATGCTTCCAAACATAATCGAACAAGGCACACGCCTTGGACTCATCCGCTTCTAAACCCTTACAGATCTCTGCTGCCAATTCTCGGATCTCATCCGTAATCCGAACAAAGGCAGTGGATCGTAGATAAAATGCCCGCTCCGTCTCGGATAGTGATCGCGGTGAATCCCATTCCTGTGAAGGAGTTACCTCAATTTCATAATCATTCTCGATCTCTTCGCCAGGTTTTAAACAGTAGTAAGAAATACGATTTCCGGCAATATCGGTTTGCGATGATTGATCAGGAGAACGACGAACGGTATCTTGTTTGACTCTTTGTCCGTGATGGACAGGAAGCTCAGCCAGCCAGACTTTCATCTCTCCCCTGCGCCGATTTTTAAACCGAAACCGATAGGAAAAACGTTTCATACCCACCCTCCATTCATACCCCGATACGGGAAAATCGTTTTCTTTAGATTCGATAAATTTAGGATAAAGGGGGTTTGTAGAGACTCTAACACTTTCTCCCCATTTTCCTATCCAATCCAGTATAGCACCAACGCTCCATCGCCCATCACTAAAAAACACCCCCACCAAATGGCGGAGGTGTGGTTTTTCATCAGATCGCACTTTTTACCGGTTGTTTTTCCGGTTGGACTACCTCGATCGGACCGTCACCACGATGCATCACCTTGGGAAACGCTTGTGTCGGTTTTAGAACATCAAGCATGTACTCAATAGCGACCATCGGATCGACTTCGTAGCCACATGTGTAGCAATCCAGGGCAGCGAAACCTTTTTCCGGGTAGGTATGAATCGAGATATGACTTTCTGACAAGAGAACAAGTACGGTCGCCCCTTGTGGGTCAAAGGCCTTGGCTTGGGACGAAAGCACGGTAGCGCCGCTCTTTTCCGCTGCCGCTTTCATGTGCTTCTCCAACAGGGAGGCATCGTTGAGCAGATCAAAATCGACACCCCAAGCATCCATGGCTACATGTCGTCCGAAAGTGGAATATTCCATCCCCTTCGGCCCCCTTTCCTAGGAAATATGGTGTTAAGCCAATATTCCGCTAGGATCTGCTCGTTCACCACGGGGGAAGGTTAGTCCTCAGAGGTCCCAACCCTTTAAGTGAATCTTGGATCCTTCTAGCGCAATTTCACAAGTAGTAACGTATCACATTTCCGGTGAACTTTCAACATTTTAGTCGAGTCGATTCCGTATATTGACCATCATATGTTTGTGACAAATGATGTGAATCATTTCAGGCGCGTTTTAGGGCTATCGAGAGGTTCGAACCTACACAGTGTCTACTAGAGAGTGAGGCAGGAGTCGGCTCAGTGAAGCGAGAAGCTCGCCATTTCAAGGAGAAGAGGTTTACGATATGTCGTCATTCAACATGTAAGCCTGCCATGTTTTAGCTTATAATAAAAAATCGCTTCCCGTCGATGAATCAGATCGCACCTCCTTCCCCACTATAAAGAGGAAGGGGGGATTTTTGATGAACCAATTAATTAGTGAGGGATGGCACTATTATGGAATGATCACTCTTCGCATACTGACGTCGATCCCTTTGCTGTTGGCGATTACACTGTTTATGGGCAAACGGGTCGTGGGAGAGATGCCCGTCTTTGATTTTTTGATCATCATCACATTGGGGGCGTTAGTGGGTACGGATATCACGGATCCACGGCTCCATCACATGCCGACAATATACGCCATCATGTTGGTTGGACTGTTGCAGCGTATTGTTTCCCATTGGGTGATCTCCTCCCGCAAGGTGGGTCGTTTATTTACGTTTGAACCTACCGTTGTTGTATACAAAGGAAAATTTCTTAAACAAAACATGAAAAAAATCCGCTACCCCATTGATAACATTCTGGTCATGTTGCGAGAGCAAAAGATTTTTGATCTGTCCGAAGTGGAGTTAGCCATTTTGGAACCCAGCGGTCATCTGTCGGTAAAAAAGGTACCTGAAAAAGAGGCGGTTACACGGGAAGAGTGGGGAATTACAGGCACCCAAAAAAACGGCGTTGCATTCCCTGTCATTTTGGAAGGAGAGATACAGGAAGCCGTATTAAAGTATTTAGGCGTGGATCAAACCTGGATCAAACAAGAGCTGACCCATAAGGGAGTCCAATCGATTGACACGGTTTTTTTCGCATCCGTCGATGCCCGCAAGCGTCTGTCCATCACCTTGAACAGCGAACCTACCATCTCCCCTCCCCCCTTCCTCCATTGATCACGGCAACCGTTCTTTTCTATTTCTCAAAATTTCTTGGTGCATCCGGGCTTCCACCACGCCTAACACAATTCCTATCACTGCCGCCACGGAAAGGGGAACAGTGGATCCCGGATATAAAAATTGTGCCGCCCATACCGTTCCGATGATAAACAATCCGCCCATGATACTGGATATGGGATTACCCAATCGGGGCAGGACCCATTGATCAGCGAAATGTCCCACCGTTGCTAAAAATAAAGCGACTACAACGGTTGCCGTCCAATGGGAATAATGAAACTCCGGCAGTAACCATTGCAGACTGTGGATAAGTACCGTATACATAATGATTTTCAGCAACCAATTCAACCGGAACACCTTCTTTCCCACTCAGCGATCAGAATGATTTCCATCTTTGCTCCATGATCACTAGCCAAGTCTCACCCTGGTCTCGTTGTTCTCAGATCACGCTATACGCGGCCGCCATCATCGCCTTTCAAAAACGGCTGGAGCACTCGGACGGTTCAATCCAGGCATGCGCATTCCCCCACTTTCAGGCATAGCATAATGGCAAAAAGGGGGAACTTTCATGCCCAGCATTATGGTGGATTTATCCGATCGCCGCTTATATTTGATGGAAGGGGGTCGCATCATCCGTTCATACCCCGTCGGGATTGGACGGATTTTGACGCAGACACCCACCGGCACTTATCACATTATCAACAAAGTTCCCTATCCATACAGCCGACCGGGGGGACGGCTCACTCCCTACGGTACGATGTGGATGGGGCTGTCACGGAGGGGTTATGGCATCCATGGAACCAATCGACCCGCTTCCATCGGGCAGCGGGTCTCCAAAGGATGTATTCGCATGTATAACGCCGACGTGGAAGATTTGGCCCGGCGGGTGCCGATTGGAACGATGGTAGTGATTCGTGAGTAAAATCAGGAATGTTGTTTGTTGTACAGATCGACAAACAGCTTTCCCTGTGTGTTATACACGGCATAAAACACCTGATCCACAGAATCGATATTCTTTTGCCGCAGTTCCTGTTCCACTTTTTCTTTGGAGATGCCGTATTGCTTGAGGGAGGGATGATTCCATTTTCCTTCCTGAATCACTTCCACTGGTACAAGCGCAGGGGTGGCAGGAAAACCAAAATCTTTTCTGGTTATGGGAAAATGGCCCGACTGCGGCAGCACACTCAATTCTCCATTGGGTTCCAAAATGACCGTATGAACCTGGTCCAGGTCAAACCAACCCTTTTGCCGCAGTTGTTGTTTCAAATAATCCAAGGTATAGCCCAGTTTACTCATATTTTGCTCCAATATTTCCCCCTTCTCCATTAGTACGGTAGGCACTCCAGCAAACAGGCGACGGGATTGCTTATTTTTTAATGACAGCCACGTTACCGTAACAGAAATGAGTGTAAACACGCCCATACTGACCAACATATTCCATTTGTTCATGTTCATATTGAACGCAAAGTTGGAAGCCATCGCTCCCAGCGAGATAAACGCCGCAAATTCAAATATATTCATATGTGCGATCGTCTGTTTACCCAATAGCTTTGTCGATGCCAATAAAGCGGCATACGCCGCAAAGGTACGGAGGGTGATTTCTACAGGGTCAAATGGATGCTCCATGATTACGCGCTCCCTATGTGGTTATTCTTTCCTCTAGGGTTTCCGTAAAAAGAGCCCCTCCATTCACCAACCTGCTTTGGGATGCCTTTTTAACGTAATCCCCCGCAACAACAACATGGGGGTGTCATCCTCTACAGCAGCCAACGGGCGTGCCGTCACCAACAACGCGAATGTTCCTTGGATTCGTTCATCCCGCAGGAGCAAGCCACCGTGATCCTTGGCAAATGCTAAGGCGCGTTCTGTACCGTCTTCAAGGCGAAAACAAAAAAGATAGGCATCCGCTTGCCGATCGTACATCCATACATAGCGGTATCCTTCCGCTGAGCGATCGACCAATCCTTCCCACTCCGGCACCGAAAGAATCAATACTTGTTCACCAGAGAGTTCCGCCCAGCCCCCGTCTTCCGGAATGGCGGCCTCCCGCACACGCGGTACATATTTTTCCATTTTTAGGCCTCCTTATTTGGTCTGTGAACCAACTATAACTTTCTGTCTCGTACACCGACCTATTTTTCCATTTTGCGGAAGAGTCCTCTTCTCTCTTCAGCACTAATTGTGATTTTCCAACCATTGCAATGCTACCGGGGTTATATGGGTCAAATCCCACAATTCCCGTGCCTTTTCCATCTCGTCCAAAAAGGCGATATCGGATGTAACCGCTAGCAGCGGCACGTTGTTCATGGTATGAGTTTTTACGCGCAAATCTTCGCTGTTACCGTGATCACTGACCAGCAACAATAGATCATGCTGGCGCAGCTGGTTGACGACAGAACCAATAAAAACATCATAATGGCGCGTTACCCAGCTCATCTCTTCACGATTCTGTTTGTGTCCCGCCAGATCGCTTAAAAAGAATTCATGCACCACCAAATCGTGCTCACAAGCGAGACCGAGCAGGTGATCAGCAGCCGTCTCCGGCGAAATCTCATCGATATCGCCCCGTTTTCTCGCCAAAAAACGACGAGTTAGATCATGGTAAACCGCCCGTCCCGCCAGCAAATCATCCAACGTCCGCAACGGTTGCCCGGTGCTGCGGATGGCGCAGGTAGAAACGGAAACCCAACCGCGTCGGGTCGTTGGCAAATCAAAAAACTCCGGCGTGTAGCTGTTGGCAAAGGTGATCGTATAGCCTTTTCGTTGTGCATGGAGATAAAGATTCTCCTGTTCCACCCATTCTCGCAACCTGCGAAAAGGAAGGCCGCTCTGGTGGTGATTCATCGCCTGGGGAGCATTGCGACCGGTGAAAATCGTCGCTTGACCGGTAGCGCTCTGGGGGAGACCCGGCACTCCTAAGGTTGCATCAGCCGCCAACAGCAAGCTTTTCTCCGATGCCCGTCCCACCGCATCCGCCACTAAATTCCGCCCTGCCAGCAAACGGTTGAGGTTAGGAGTAGATTCGGTAGCCCACGGGTTATAATCCGCTTCCGCCCCCAATCCCACTCCATCGATAAACAGAATGATCACCGACATGACGGGATCGCCTCCTCGTGTCCCATTGTATCACAGCAAAACGACCCACCCTTCTGTATCAGTATAAAATGAATCAGACACCCCTAAAGCAGAAATGGTTTGATATAATATCCTGTAGCGAACGCCGAAACCGCGATGATTCTGGAGGCGGATCGATTGAGACACTTCAGCCGTATGAGTACCGAAGAAGTAAAGCGTGAAATTCAACGATTGGAACAAGCGAAAGTACAAGCCCAACGCTCCTCCCAGGTAGGCGAACTGGCGGTGATCCAAAGACAGATTCAATTTGCACTGTCTTACTTGCGAGATCCTGCGGAAATTTCCCCCGGACACTGGTATCGCGTCGAGGGCGAAGAAGCGCTATTCCAAGTCGATTATTTGAATGGCGTGATGGCTTGGGGCACCTACGAGGGATCCTCAATACAAGAGGCGGTTCCGATCGGGATCCTGCACCCGATGCCTCCTTCTTGATTATCGCATGTTTGGAGGAGAGAATAACCTGATGGCTGACTGGAGTTTGTCAGATGCTTATGGAGAACAAACGGGAGACATTTTGTCACTAGAACTAGGCAATAACCTATATGAGCAGTTGTTATCCGACCCTCATTTCAGCAGAAGAATTCAATCCGTTCGCAAAGAAGTCTTTAACCGGTTGGGGGTATATCTCCCATCCGTACGTATCCGTTCCCATTCAGAGTTGGAACCAAATCATTACCGGATTTGTATTCGCGGTAACCGCTTGGCGGACGGTATCTTGCACCCTCCATTACGGTTTTCCCTCACAGCAAAGGAGGGAACAGTTGCCCTTCATCCCGTGGAACGGGTAAACGGTCGCTGGAACCCACAAGAAGGGGAAGAAGCGGCTACCATCCTGCTCACTCACCTACGGCAAGTCATCGATCGCCGACTGGATCAGCTGATCACCTATGACTGGGTGGCGCGCTGGCTGAAACAAGCCAAATCACACACCCCCGACTTGGTCAAAGAACTGGAAGAGCGCGGGCTCACTCCCGGCATTCTTTGGTCCATCAGCAAATTGTTGTTAAAGGAGCGCGTTCCACTGCATCCCTTTGAGGAATTGCTGGAGACCGTGTTGGAATACTATCTGATCCACCCCCATGAAGGATATACACCGCCGGAGTGGACACATCCCCACCCTTCCGACATCGCCAAATTTATCGCCCACAAGAAAAAGGACCGTCGCCTACCCTTGCGCAGTAACAAAGCCAAAGTGATCGGCTTTAACGGAAAATAACTACCTGATACGGTTCGTTTATAAATGTGAAACCACTTTGCCAATAAGCAAAAAATAAACGCTCTCCACATAGGAGAGCGTTTATTTTTTGGCTAATTAAAATAAGGTATAGGCACCAGGGCCTGTCAAGGCAACTCCGACGGCGATTGCAATCAGAATGAGGTTATATTCAATGCCGCCTTCCGACACCCAAAAACCACTTTTGCCGTGAACTTTGACAATGGCCACCAACATCGTCCCTACGATCAACAGAGCGGCCACGGGAGTAAGTACACCTGCGGCAAACAGAAGGCCCCCTATAAGCTCAGACAGCCCAGCCAACACGGCCATCGTCGTTCCCGGCTTAATCCCGATCGATTCAAAAAAGCCACCTGTTCCCTTTATACCGTGACCACCAAACCAGCCGAATAATTTTTGTGCACCGTGTCCAGCCATGGTAAGGCCAATAACCAAACGGATAATCAATAAACCTAGATCTAACATGTTTCCCCCTCGCTTTCTATTAAATTCGGTTCCAAATAATTATAGTTACTTACTTTTTGTTCGTTAATTTTAAAGGATCTACTTACTTTTGTCAAGCGTTTATGGTAATATTGGGTTAGGAGTGGATCGCCATGAAGAATGAACACAATCACAAACTGTGCCCAACGTTTGAATTCGCCTTTGAGCTGTTGGGTAAACGCTGGACCGGGTTAATTATCCGTGTTTTGATGAATGGACCGAAACGCTTCAAGGAAATCTCAACCATGATCCCCGGTATGAGCGATAAAATGCTGGCCGAACGTTTCAAAGAACTGGAAGCCGCCGGAATTTTAACCCGTAATATTTATCCGGAGACGCCAGTACGGATCGAATATGAGCTCACAGAGAAGGGGAAAGCATTGGAACCGGCCATGGATGAAGTGCAAGTATGGGCAGAACAGTGGCTTGCACACAGGGATCAACGAGATTAAGCTGTATAACCATTCCGCTCGCTCCCTCTCTCAGTGAGGAGCGAGTTATTTTTCTCCACTGGATGTGAGAGTATGGGAAAGCTCTTTACTTTTGGTTTGTTGTGGATGATATTGGGGAACCCCTTTATCGCTATTATAGTGCTACTATTGATCGTTTATTTCTTGGATCGACGTTTTGTCGGCCTATTTCCCAGTGCCTTTCGCCCCTTTCAAACCGTTTCCCGCTTGCGAAAACTGAAACGATCCTTGGAGTTAAATCCCCATCACACTTCGGATCGGTTGGAACTGGCTCGTTTATTGATGGAGCGAAAAAAATATCAGGAAGCCCTCCCTCATCTGGAACAATGCTTTCAAGTGATCCCCGACTCCGCTCAGATTGGGGTGGAAATCGGTTTATGCCGATTGAAGACCGGCCAGTTGCAACAGGGTGAGCACGCAATGTTGGAAGCGTTGAAACGGGAACCGCGGGTAAGGTATGGAGAACCGTATCTCCGACTGGCGGCAGCATTTGAAGCGATCGATAGCGACAAAGCCCTGCATTATCTGGAACACTTTCGCACCATTCATTCCTCTTCCGTTGAAGGATATTATCGATTGGGATGGTTATACGGTAAGTTGGGCCAGATTGAAAATAGTAAACAAGCTTATGAGGAGGCAATTGAGATTTATCGTCACCTGCCTAAGTATCAAAAACGATCGCAACGCGCCTGGGCTTTGCGTTCCAGCTTTCGTCTCGGTCTTGCTCCCTCCAACCCGCGCAAATAAATGTATTTAGGATGAATACACCACCACTTTTATATGAAGAGCCCTTTAGCCAGTTTGCAGATATAGGAAGTGGGGAGCGATTTCCGGTGCACTAAAGCACAAGTCTCGCTTCAGTCACTTCGCTCCTTAGTCTCGCTTTGCACTAAAGCACAAGTCTCGCTTCAGTCACTTCGTTCCTTAGTCTCGCTTTGCCCCACTACCCAGCGGAGTCTCCGCAGACCCTAACCGTTAAGCGGCTATACATACTTGTCTTTTGGCCGCTGGTTGGGGACGGAGTAGACGGAGCGAACATCCCACCTTCATTGAAAGGGCAAGAGGCGCGAAATCGGGATCCGGGTCCACTTTGTCATCAATCTGAGCCCTGTTTTTTTGCAGGGCTTTTTTTTATTTCTATCCAAAGAGGAGAAAAATGGTTTACTTAAAAGTATTTAGACAAATACTGCTAATAAGAGGAGGTGTCTATGATGTACTATGTGATTTGGGATTCAGAGAAATTCCCTCCGTCTATCCTCCACGAAGATCAATATTTCCAATGGTACAATCCCATGAGAAACGATCATCGGGTGGAGTTTCGCGGCACGATGAACCAATGTTATTCGTATGTCACCAAGCGGGAGCGTAACCAGTCCATGCTGGAATTCCACTGATGACAGAATATTTCAATCAAAAAAAGACTGAAGTCACGCCGATTGCAGCGTGGCTTCAGTCTTTAGTAAGTGATGTGATGGGTCTGTCTTTTAGGCATTCTTCTTTCTCTTTTTTCGTACAGGGGGAAGCAGTTTCTCTTTTTTCAAGGTGCGTTCCGGTGTCCATGTACTGGGATCGTTCTCATCAAACTGCTCCAGGTATTTAATCACTTCCCGTGTGATCGGGGTTGGTGTGGAGGCGCCGGCGGTAACACCCACATAGCTTTTTCCCTTTAACCACTCCACGTCGATCTCAGTCACATCGGCAACGCGATAAGCCTCTACACCGGCAATATCTTTAGAAACTTGAGCCAAACGTTCCGAGTTGTTGCTGCGGGGGTCTCCAACCACTATCACCAGTTCCGTTTTACCGGCTTGCTCTGCTACTGCTTCCTGCCGTTCCTGTGTAGCCAAGCAAATTTCGTTCACAATCTCGGCGTGAGGGAATTTTTCTTTCACTTTTTTCATCAGATGGCGTGTATCCCACTGGCTCATCGTCGTCTGGTTGGTGACAACCAATTTGTCCGACTGAATGTTGAGCCTTTCCACATCCTCATCATTTTGTACCAGATGAACGTGATTGGGAGCCACACCGATCGCTCCCTCCGGTTCCGGGTGCCCTCGTTTGCCGATATAAGCGATCTCATAACCCTCTGCCACTTTTTCCAAGATGAGATCATGGGTCCGGGTCACATCGGGACAGGTAGCATCCACCACTGTTAACCCCTTTTCCCTGGCCCGTCGGCGCACCTCTGGCGAGACACCGTGCGCAGTAAAGATCACGGTTCCTTCTTTTACCTGTTCCAACAGATCGAGGCGATCATCCCCATCCAGGGTAATGATGCCTTCTTCCTCAAATGCATCCACCACATGGGCATTGTGTACAATCATGCCAAGAATATAGATCGGACGGGGCAGATCCAGGTTTTTGGCCGCTTCCCGCGCCAACACCATTGCATCTACCACACCGTAACAATATCCCCTTGGAGTAATTCGCAATACATCCACTTTGTTCCCTCCCGGGAGCATATTTCAAGATAAAAAAGCGTATCCCCACATGTTTCAAGTGCCCCATCAACAAAGGTTGTTTGGGCGGATGGGGTATTAGTTGAACCAACCCTAATCCCTTATTATTATATCGCAATTGATTGGATCACCCAAGGAAAGGACGGAAAAAACGGATCAACTGGAAGATGGGCGCTTCTATCAGGTACGAGTGCCAGTAAAAACTCATAAGATACAGTGTCAATGTGGACATTGAACCAAAGGAGTGATCCGTCATGGGAGAAAAAATGCCCATGAAACCATTGCCCATACCGGAAATGCCGAAATTCCCAAAGAGGCACCACCATCACAAATACCACCATCACAAACATCACCACCACAAACACCACCATAAGCACCATAAGCATCATAAGCATCATTACTTTCCTGTACCGACACCTGTGCCGGTTCCAGTACCGTATGATCCCTGTGGTCCCGATTTCTGCGGCCCGGTTCCCTTTGGCCACTATCCCTATTACCATCACCACTATGATGGATACGGTGCTTGGGATCCTTGGGCTGCAGGTTACCATTATACGGGGCACCACCATTACCCCAAATATGAAAGCTCCAGCTCCAGCTCTAGTTCCAGTTCCAGCTCCAGTAGCTCCAGCAGCAGCCGGTACTAATCCCACGCCTCCCCAGCGGGAGGTTTTTTCTTGGGGTTATTTACTTTTGTTCTTTCCCCGCTCTCGGATATACAATACCATCAATACAAGGGAACTGATCAAGAGAATGTATACCAAGATATCTGGTGTCAACCAATCATAGACAGACAACCTCGTCGCCTCCTCTTCAAATGATGGGGTTTTATGGAATTTCACTTAGGCGATCCTGCTCCAATTTTACAAAACTCGCTGCTGAAAACCTACCGATAAACGTAAAAGTGAATGACGAACAAAACCAGCCCACAGCCAAAAACATCGTGTGAGCTGGTTTCGTTTTCATACTCTCAGCTGCCGGACACCACATTTTGCTGGGTACGTAGCCGAATATATCGCGTTAACGCCGCTGTCATCTCCCAATAATGGAATGGTGTAATCAAATAAATCCCTTGAAATAGTTTCACCGCCTCATCCAACAACGCTTGTGCAATTGCTACCCCTTCTTCTCTTCCTTCCGCCCCGCTCTTTCCTTCCATCCGCTGCATCACCGGGTCCGGAATTTTCACCCCTGGAAGTTCATGATGGAGAAAGAGCGCATTGCGATGGCCCGTTAAGGGCATAATGCCGATAAAGATGGGAATCGGGATATCTTTAGTCGCTTCTTTCACTCGATGCAGCGATTCTACATCATAGACCGGTTGGGTCATGACAAAATCGGCACCGGCTTCCACTTTCTTGTGTAAGCGCCGCACCGCCGCCTCGATCTTGGCTACATTGGGATTAAAGGCGGTACCCACCACAAAGCGGGCTTTCTGTTTTAACGGTCGGCCGGAGAAGGAAATACCCTCGTTTAGTTGTTTCACCATGCGGATCAAATCAAAAGAGGTCACATCATAGATGGAACTGGAGCCAGGCAAGTCCCCGATCCGAGTGGGATCACCGGTAACCACCAAAATCTGATCGATCCCTAGGGCATGGAGACCCATCAGATGAGACTGCTGTCCGATCAGGTTGCGATCGCGACAGGTGATATGAACCAACGGCTCTGCCCCGGTCCGCTCTTTCATAATGGCACCCAAAGCCATATTGCTCATCCGGGTGGTGGCCATGGAATTGTCCGCCAAGGTGATCGCATCGGCTCCTGCATGGGTAAGCTCTTCCGCACCGCGCAGGTATTGGCTGATGTCCAAGTCTTTTGGAGAGTCATATTCAATAATAACCGTCGTCTCCTCTTTCACCTGGTCGACCACACTGGGACGGGTGCGGGGCTGGATATGAATCCGTTCCTGTGTTCCTGTTTGTGTGGATGGGGCTGGATTGATGCGGGGGAGTGGCGCCAACCCCGCAATCGCAGCATTGATCGCTTTGATATGCTCTGGTGTCGTCCCACAACATCCGCCGATAATTTGTACTCCTTGCTCCCGTAAGGAGAGGGCGCGTTCGCCAAAATATTGCGGCGTCGATTTATATTGATACTCGCCGTCGTAAAGACCGAGGCGGCCTGCATTGGGATAAGCGGCCAGCGCTATACCCTCGGGTACTTGTGTCTGCTTCAACGCCCGTTCGATTTCCAAGGGACCGAGGCGACAGTTGAGACCGACGGCATCTGCCCCTTTTTGCTGCAACACCTGAAAAGCATCGCTTAAGAGATGGCCGTCACGGGTGCGCCCCACTTCCACCATCGCCAGGTTGCAAAGCACGGGGACATCGGTTAAAGGGCGAATCGTTTCCAGGGCTAGCACCAGTTCTTTTAAATCGATAAAGGTTTCCAGGATCAGTCCATCCACGCCGGCATATAAGAGGGCCGTCGCTTGTTCTTCGTACATATCGCGATAATCAGCTTCGGAATAGTGAAGCACCCTACCGGCCAGAATCGAGCCGATAGAACCCAACACATATGCCTCATCACCCGCTCCTCGTCGGGCCAGTGCAGCCGCTTCCCGATTGATGCGGGTGGTTTTACTCTCGATACCGTAACGGGCAAGCCGATCCCGGTTGGCCCCGTAAGTGTTGGTTTGAATGAGAGCCGCTCCCGCCTCACGATAGCGCCGATGAACATCTATAATCCACTCTGGCTGCGTCAAAGTGAGCTCCTCTGGGCATACACCGACGGGAATCCCCTGTTGATATAGGTAAGTGGACATCGCACCATCCCCTACCCACAGACGATGGGACAACGCCTCTTTTAAATCTGGTCGCAACGATTTCTCCTCCTTTCTCTCAATCCGCATTAAAGTACCGGCCTTCCGGGTGAGAAAAGACCATCGCCGACACCGATGCTTCCGGTTCCATCATAAAGCCATCGGTTAAGCGCACCCCGATTGCTTTCTCCGGTTGCAATAACCGAAACAGTTTCGCTTGATCTTCCAAATCAGGGCAGGCCGGATAACCAAAGGAGACCCGCACTCCTTGATAGCGCGCAGAAAAGCGCTCCCGCATCGTCATCTCCGCCGGATCGGGAAAGCCCCACACATCCCGCATTACATGATGAATTCGTTCAGCGAAAGCTTCTGCCGACTCCAAAGCAAAGGCCTGCACCATATGGGAGCGCAGATAATCCCCTTTTTCCTTCCAAGCTTCTGCCAGCTCCCGAATTCCGGCACCTGCTGTCACGGTAAGAAAACCGACAGTATCCATCACTCCCGATTCCACTGGACGTAGAAAATCGGCCAAACAGAGATGAGGCGGCTTACTCTGGCGTGGGAAAGTGAAGGTTTCCAATACTTTTTCACCCGGATGTTCCGGATCATATACAAATATGGTATCTCCCTTTGACTGCGCCGGGAAAAAGCGGTACATCCCATCTGCGCGGATGCGATCCGTTTGCACCAGCTCCGCCACCATCCGATCCATCTCTTCCTTCAACTCGTGTGTACGCTCATCCCTCTGCTCCAACAGGGTGGCCACATTCCCCTTAACGCCCAGATGTTTACCCAGCAGCATCTGTTGATTCACATAAGGGAGCAAATGGCTGACGGGATACTGTTTCAAAACATGGAGGCGAAAATCCGGCGGCTGATACACCGGCGCTTCCCGGTTGACGGATGAACGCTTCACCGCCGGGGATGGTGCCGCTTTTTTCTGGGCTGCTCTCTCCTCTTCCTTCCGCAGTGCGGCTTCCCGACTTTTCTTCAACTCTTCCACCAAAAGCGCGCGCTTGTCTGCGTTCTGTAGCCGATTGGCCAGGTCCAATCCGTTCATGGCATCCTTGGCGTACAAAACCGGCCCCTCGTATTGGGGAGCGATTCGATTATCCGTAAATTTGCGTGTCAAAGCTGCTCCCCCTACCAAAATCGGTGTATCGATTTTGGCTTCTTTCATATCCTGGGCGGTTAGAACCATTTGCTGTGCCGACTTCACCAATAGCCCGGACAAGCCCACCACATCGGGCCGCTCGCGGCGACATGCTTCAATCAGTTGTTCCGGCGGCACCTTGATTCCCAAATTAATCACTTCATAGCCATTGTTGGCCAGGATGATCTCCACTAGATTTTTACCGATATCATGGACATCCCCCTTCACCGTGGCTAGGAGCACCTTGCCTCGGCTCTCAGTATCCGCTTTTTCCATATGGGGCTCCAGATGGGCGACCGATGCCTTCATCACTTCCGCGCTCTGCAACACTTCCGCCACAATCAACTGATTATCGTTAAAGAGCCGCCCCACTTCATCCATCCCCGCCATCAAAGGACCGTTGATAATATCCAGCGGATCGTCGTACTTGGCCAACGCCTCCTCCAGATCAGGGATTAGACCGTCCTTGCTTCCCTCCACCACATAGCGCGATAGCCGTTCCTCCAGCGGGAGGTTGGAAACCGGTTCGGCGACGGCGCTCTTTTTGCCGCGATAAAAACGGGTAAACTCCTGCAAAACCTGATCATAGTTGTCCCCATCGGTTTGAAACAGAAAGGTTTCCGCTAAGCGCCGCTCTTCCTCCGAGATGGAGGCATAGCGCTCCAATTTCTCTGTATTAACAATGGCGTAATCCAATCCGGCCCGGGTACAGTGATACAAATAAACGGCGTTAAGCACTTCCCGTCCCGCTGGCGGTAAACCAAAAGAGACATTGGAGACGCCCAAGATAATTTGGCAAGCGGGAAGCACTTCTTTGATCCGGCGAATCCCTTCCACCGTCTCCTTCGCGGAACCGATGTACGCCTGATCCCCGGTTCCCACTGGAAACACCAACGGATCAAAGATAATATCCTCCGCTGGAACGCCATAGCGGTCAACCAGCAACTCATAGGAGCGACGGGCAATGGCCAGCTTTTTATCCGCTGTTACCGCCATTCCCTCTTCATCGATCGTTCCTACCACCACAGCAGCGCCATAGCGGTGAAGTAGGGGAACCACTTCCGCAAAGCGCTCCTCCCCGTCTTCCAAATTGATGGAGTTGATTACCGCTTTTCCCTGGGAAAATTTTAAGGCCGCCTCAATCACTTCGGGATCGGTGGAATCAATCATCAGCGGCACTTTCACCTTATTGACGACAAAGGAGAGAAAGCGGGCCATATCCTCCTGTTCATCCCGATCCGGGTCCGCTAAGCAGACATCGATAATCTGTGCTCCTCGCTTCACCTGTCGACGGGCGATTTCCGACGCTTCTTCATATTGGCCCTCTTGGATCAAATCGCGAAACTTGCGCGAACCGATCACATTGGTACGCTCCCCCACCATCACCGGGCGATTGTCCGCTTCCAGAAACAAAGGCTCAATCCCGGATACCGCTGTCAACGGTTCCCGGTTTTCCGCACGGGGTTTTTTATGTCGCAACGCCTCCGCCAAAGCTCGAATATGTTCCGGCGTCGTGCCGCAACAACCTCCTGCCATATTGAGCCAACCTTGATCGGCAAAAGCGGTCAATTTTTGCGCCAATGCCTGTGGTGTCTCATGATAGTGCCCATCTTCATCGGGCAATCCTGCATTGGGATAACAACTGACACCACAGTGCGCCATCCCCGCCAAGGTGCGCAGGTGATCCCGCATAAACTCCGGTCCAGTGGCACAGTTGAGCCCCACCGTCAGCGGCTTTAGATGTTGGATCGACAGATAGAACGCCTCTACGTTTTGCCCTGCCAACATTGTGCCCATCGGTTCAATCGTACCGGAAATCAACAGAGGTAGACGCTGGCCTGTCTTTTCAAATGCTCGTTCAATCCCGATCCCCGCCGCTTTCACATTGAGGGTATCCTGGGAGGTTTCCAGCAGCAACGCATCTACTCCACCGTCCACCAATCCGCGGGCTTGCTCCTCATAAGAGTCGATCAGCTCCTCAAAAGTGGTACCTCCGGTGACGGACAGCGTTTTGGTGGTCGGACCTAACGCTCCGGCCACATAGCGAGGACCACCTTGATGACCGAATTGCTCAACCGCTTCCACTGCACAGCGGGCAGCGGCCACATTGATCTCATAGGCGCGCTCCTGTAATTCATATTCTGCCAACACAATCCGGGTCGCACCAAAGGTGTTGGTTTCAATCATATCGGCGCCCGCTTCTAGGTACTCCAAGTGGATACGACGAATCACATCCGGCCGCGTGAGATTGAGCATCTCATTGCAACCGTCATACTCCTCACCGCCAAAATCTTGCGGCTGTAGATCGGCATCCTGTAAGCGTGTCCCCATCGCCCCATCCAGGATCAAAATCTTTTCGGTGAGACGTTGTTGGATAGAAGGTCGTTTCAAAGTTGCAGTCATAACATCAGCCCCTCGGCAAAATGAAGTAAATCGTCTCAGTAAATAAATCGTCTCAGTAAATACGAAAAAACCTCTCATCTTCTCATGATGAAAGGTTGGGTGAATAAGTTCACGTCTCTCATCTGCCAGAGAAGATCTCCGCAGGAATTGGCACCACACCGTTAATGGAAACGGCAGGTTGCCGGGCTTCATCGGGCCAGTCCCTCCACCTCTCTTGATAAGAGATTACTATACAATTTTGTACCAAATGCGCTCAATTGTTTATTAACTATAGAGGAATTCATCTATTTTGTCAATGAAAAAGCCCAAGCGATGTCATGAAGTGAGACTGCTCATAAACCCTGGTAATGGGAGGAGGGGAGTGATTTCCGGTGTAGCGCCTTTTACACTAAAGCACAAGTCTTGCTTCAGTCACTTCAGTTCCTCAGTCTCGCTTTGCACGAAAGCACAAGTCTCGCTTCAGTCACTTCGTTCCTTAGTCTCTCTTTGACCGACAACCCAGCGGAGTCGTCTCCGCAGTCCCCAACCGTAACCCTACCCTAATGGGGTTACTTTTTCGACTTCATGCTTAGAGATCGGTATACTGGGCAGAATACGTCGACAAGAAGCCCCTTTTCACTACTAAAATAACTCAGAGGAAATATAAGGGGTTTAGCAACCGTTTAAGCAGGGAAAACGGTTTTGATTCCTATCATGTCAAAAAATGATTGTGGAGGTTTTTTGGTGAAGAAATTATCGATCGGATTCCTGTTACTGATACTGACGGTCGCCGTGGCAGTCGGTTGTGCCGGGGCCGGTGACTCCGCCGAAGGTAAAATCGTCGTCTCCGGAAAAGATTGGACAGAACAATGGATCCTGGCTCACATCTACGGCGAGTATTTAAAAGCGCACACTGATCTGGATGTGGAAGTGAAGGAAGGGTTGGGATCGGAAACCGTCTTGACGGAAGCGATGAAAAAAGGCGATGTGGATATGTATGTGGAGTATAGCGGTACAGGATACCTCGTCTTCTTAAAACAACAGTATATCCCCGATACCGACCCGGCAGAGATATACGAGCAAACGAAAAAAGGTTATCTAAAAGAGTTTAATTTCCAATGGTTGGAGCCGATTGGATTTGCCAATAACCATGCCTTAGCCGTCACTGCGGACACCGCAAAAAAGAAAAACCTAAAAACCTTAAGCGACCTCAAAGGAAAAGCGGAGCAAATGAGTATCGGTGCTCCCGGAACTTTTTATGAACGGGAAGACGGGTACAAGGGCTATACCAAACAATACGGTTATGAATTCGGCAAAACGGTCTCCCTGGATGAAGATGTGATGTATACCGCGGTTAAAAATGGTGAGGTGGATCTGATTGTAGCTTTCTCCACTGACCCTCGCATCGAGCAATTTAATCTTCAACCCTTGGAAGACGACAAAAAGTATTTCCCACCCTATGACGCCGCTCCTGTCATCCGTAAGGAAGTACTGGACGCCAACCCCGGACTGGAAGAGACGATCAACGAACTCGCCGGAAACATCAGTACCGAGGAAATGATGGCAATGAACGCTGAAGTAAACCAAAAAAATAAAAAGCCCCAAGATGTCGCGAGGGAATTCCTGGAGAAAAAAGGGTTGCTGTAAATGTTATTCCGGTTATCACTGAATGATGGAGGGGATTTTTGAAAGCAAAGTGCCCTTCCTGTTCCACTTAGCGGTAGCCGTCGAGGGCGGGGAAAAACGGTGCTTTACACACAAGTCTCGCTATAGTCACTCCGTTCCCAAGTCTCGCACTGCTATATGTTTGAGCGATAGCGAGTTTGCCCGCGCTCAACCTCTTAGCGATATCCTCTATAATCAGGTGTCCCGTGAGGGGCAACCTATTAGCGATATCCCCTATAATCAGGTGTCCCGTGAGGGGCAACCTCGACGGCTGGAGCGAACAGCTCCTTGCTTCTTCGTAAACAGCAAGAGCACGCAGGCTCAAAAATTCCTCTCCTCCATCTAAAATGCTTATGGAGAATGGATATATGATTCAATTTAACAACATCGAAAAAACGTACAACGATGGCACGGTTGCAATCCAGGATCTCACCCTGGAGGTTCGGGAAGGGGAACTCTTAACGTTGATTGGTCCCAGCGGTTGTGGAAAAACAACGACCATGCGTATGATTAATCGCTTGATCGAACCCACCGCCGGCACCATCACTATCCGTGGCGAAGACATCTCCCGCCTCGATGCGGTGGAACTAAGGCGGAGCATCGGGTATGTGATTCAACAGATCGGACTGTTTCCCCATATGACGGTTGAGCAGAATATCTCGCTGGTGCCGCGGTTAAAAGGCTGGAAATCACAACAATACCAACAGCGGGTGGATGAGTTGTTGCAGCTGGTCGGCCTTGATCCCGCCACTTTTAAAAAGCGATATCCGGCGGAGCTCTCCGGCGGACAACAGCAGCGTGTCGGTGTGATTCGTGCCTTGGCGGCGGAACCGGATATCATCCTTATGGATGAACCGTTTAGCGCCTTAGATCCAATTAGTCGGGAACAACTTCAAGATGATATCGTCCGCCTGCAGGAAGAGATCCAAAAAACGATTGTATTTGTCACCCATGATATGGATGAAGCGATTAAGATCTCCCAACGTATCGCCATTATGCGGGAAGGGAAGCTGGTGCAGGTGGATACACCGAAACAGATTTTACACCATCCCGCTGATGATTTTGTGCGCGATTTTATCGGTGAGAATCGTCTAGACGTTGCCTTTCCCCAGGCGGCCGATCTGATGATCACAGCGATCACTACTGTTAAAAAATCGGATGGGTTGAGTGAGACTGTTCACACCATGAGAGAAAAACAGGTAGATACGCTGTTTGTAACCGACAACGATGGTACTCTCGCCGGTCAGATTGATTTCTCCGCCTTGGCTGATGATGCGGCAGAGGGGAAAACTGCGGCTGATATCATGGAGACCGACATTCCCGCTATAGCAGAGACTGATCCGTTGCAGGATGCGGCGCAATTATTTGAGCAGAATCACCGTATCCGAGCCATCCCTGTCCTCCGGGATGGATTTCTCATCGGTGTCGTCACTCGCGACAGCCTGATGAGAAGCTTAGCACAATGGAACCCCAGCGGAAATTAGAGGAGGAAACTGATGAATTTGCTGGAAACCATGATTGATCGGAAGGACGAAATCCTCACCCATATGGGGGAGCATTTAACTATGTCTCTACTGGCGATCGCCATCGCCATTCTGATCGCCGTTCCCGTCGGCATCTTGCTGACGCGCTTCCGCCGGATCGCCGAACCGATCATCGGAGTAACCGCCGTTATCCAGACCGTTCCCGGCTTGGCACTGCTGGCGTTTATGGTACCGATCTTCGGCATCGGCACCTTGCCGGCGATCATCGCTTTTACGCTTTACGCGTTGTTGCCGATCCTACGCAATACTTATACGGGCATTATCGGGGTAGATAAAGCGGTAGTCGATGCCGGACGAGGGATGGGCATGACCTCCCGCCAAATCCTGTTTATGGTGGAGCTGCCCCTCTCCCTACCCGTCATTATGGCAGGAATTCGCACCTCCTCCGTTTTTACCATCGGCCTGGCGGCACTGGCTGCCTTTATCGGTGCCGGCGGACTGGGTGAGCTAATCATTCGCGGTATGAGTATGTACGATAATAACTTAGTGCTGGCCGGAGCCATTCCGGCGGCGCTGTTAGCCATTTTGTTCGATACTCTCCTGCGCTTGATCGAAAACAAAGTCACCCCCCGCGGCTTAAAATAATGCGATAAACGAAATCCTTCTTCAACTACTGCAACACCCCCGCCGACCTATTCCGTTGGCGGGGGTGTTGCAATTTCTCATTTCCCCTCCTTACAAGTGCGAGGCTGCTAACAAACCTCAAGGGTAGTCACCCACTCGACAGCAAAAGTCTCGTCAGTCGCGACTCCTTCCATTCAACGGCGAGGCCAATTTTCAAAAATAAGGCGTTGTCCCCTTTTGCCCCGACGGAAGCGTGAGATACTCCTGCATTAATCGCCCCAACAAACGAATTCCCTGTTCCAGTTCCTCATCGGTGACACAGGAAAAACTGATACGCAAATGGTTCCACTCCACATCACCGGGATAACAGGCACTTCCCGGCAAAAAATGGAGGCTCTCTTTTTCTGCCCGCTCCAACAATAAAAGCGCATTCGCTCCAGCGGGTAGGCTGAGCCAGAGATTGAGTCCGCCTCGGGGAACGTTCCATGTCACTCCTGTGGGAGCATACTCTTCCAGCAAGCGCACGGCAAGATCCCGCTTTTGGGCCAAATCTTTCCGCAAGCGGTTTAAATAACGAGAAAAGACTTGTGATTGAAACAGCGCCAACACCACTTTTTGATTGAGAAGCGGATTGCCCAAATCGGCGTTGGCCTTTGCCGCCAACAGCCGCTCCCGCACTCGGCCTGAGGCGATCAAATATCCGACCCGGCAACTGGGAGCCAGCATTTTGCCCAACCCTTTGACATAGATGACGCTTCCCCGTCGATCCAACGCTTGCAAAGGCGGTGGTGGTGGTTCATGAAAATAAACCTCACTCCAAGGATCATCCTCCAACACGAGGCAGTTTAACTGATTGGCCAATTCGATCAGCTCGCGTCGCCGCCGCTCGCTCATCACGGTTCCCGTTGGATTGTGAAAGGTGGGGACAGTATAAATCAACTTCGGCGAGCCTCCGCTGTCCAGCAGTGGAAGAAGACGCTCCACCCGCATGCCTTCTTGATCGACGGGAACAGACCATACGGTGGCACCACGACTTTTAAACACATCAATGGCAGCGGAATACGTCGGCTCCTCTGTCACCACGATATCACCCGGTCCCAAAAAACAACGGGCTACCAGATCGATTCCCTGCTGTGACCCATTGGTGATCAGAATCTGTTCCGGCGAAACTTGGAGTCGTTCCCGTTCCATATACTGCGCCAAGTAATTGCGCAACTCCGTATCCCCTTGGATCTCCCCAAATTGTGCCAGCACCTCCGGATCCGCTGCAATCATGCGGGTGACGCTGTCCGCCAAGGCCTGCGTCGGCAACAAGTGGGGATGAACTGTCGACAGGGAAAGGTTAATCGCCGCCGCAGTCCGATTAAAATGAAAGTGTTGCGACCGATGAACATAATCGGGAATCGGCGGAGAATTGTTCTCTTCCGATTTGCGTTGCTGCCAACTCGTTCCCACCACATCGGCGGCGACAAACACCCCTTTTCCTTTGACCCGGTTTACCAGGCGCCGCTCCTCCAGCAATTTTAAGGCATGGGTTACCGTCACAGGGCTCACCTGCAGCACACGGGACAACTCCCGCACCGTGGGCAGTTGTGCTCCTGGATCAAAGTGACCGGATAATATCCGATCGGCGATCCCCTCTTCGATCTGACGTGCAAGCGGTATAGTGGAACCCCGGTTCAGCTTGATGTTCATCCTCTTCCTCCTATGTGTTACAGTGCGTAATTGACTGTTACAGTTCACCCTCTTTAAAATAATACCAAACACCATCCCTACTGCGCATCACAGGCGAAACAGACTAAGTATCGCCCTGTAACAAAAAGGAGGAGCACCTATGTCGATCCGCAAAGCATTGACCATCGCCGGTTCAGACACCAGCGGCGGAGCCGGGATTCAAGCCGATTTAAAAACATTCCAGGAGCATGGCGTCTATGGCATGAGCGCCATTACTACTGTTGTCACGATGGACCCCGACAACGGCTGGGCTCATCACAGTGATCCGCTAAACCTGGACACCGTGGAAGCCCAACTGAAAACCGTGTTACAAGGGACAAGCGTCGATGCCACCAAAACCGGCATGCTGGGTTCCGTCGAATTGATCGAACGAGTGGCAGATTGGGTCGATCGCTATGAGACTGGGCCTTTCGTTGTCGATCCGGTTATGGTTTGCAAAGGAACCGATGAACTGATGCATCCGGAGACAGCGGAAAGTTTAAAAGAAATATTGGTACCCAAAGCAACCGTCGTCACTCCCAATCTGTTTGAAGCGGGAGTATTGAGCGGGCTGGGAACAATTACAACTGTAGAAGCATTAAAAGAAGCCGCCATCGCCATCCATCAGTTGGGACCTGCTTATGTATTGGTCAAAGGAGGCGGAAAACTGGGTGGGGATACCGTCGTCGATGTTCTCTATGACGGCAGCAATTTTGAAATCCTGGAATCCGAGCGTTTGGATACTCCCCACATCCATGGTGCAGGCTGTACCTATTCCGCTGCTATCACCGCCGAATTGGCCAAAGGTTGGCCCGTAGAGGAAGCGGTCAAACGCGCCAAATCCTTTATCACAGCGGCGATCCGGCACGGCTTTGCCCTCAATCAATTTGTTGGACCTGTCTACCACGGCGCCCATCGTTTATTTGCACAAGCGCCAACCCGTTCTTAACATACAAACCCTCCATCTATTTAAAGCGGATGGAGGGTTTGATTTATGTTGAAACAAACCGTCTACTCCTTCACAGAAACCGTCAAAATGGTATCTCCCGTTTGTACCGCATCACTGTAATGAGGTTCCAGCTTGTCCACTTTGTCCATATTGGTGATAACAATGGGCGTAATCGTACTTTTGGCCTTCTCCTTCACCAAGTCGAGTGAAAAATCGATGAGCGGATCACCGTTTTTCACCTTGTCCCCTACTTTTACATGGGCGGAAAAGCCTTCTCCTTCCATAGAGACCGTCTCTAACCCGATGTGCAGTAACAACTCCAGCCCATCCGCCGTCTGCAACCCGATGGCGTGGTGAGTGGGAAAGAGCTGTACAACTTCCCCCTCCACCGGAGAATACAATGTTCCCTCCTCAGGCTGGATCGCTACGCCGTCCCCCATCATTTTTTCGGCAAAAACTGGATCTGGCACTTCACTCAAGGCAACCACCCGACCGCGTAACGGTGCTTTTATCACCTGTTCATTAGCGCTTTTTTTAAACCACTTCTTAAACATCGCAATTCCTCCTGATTAACAGCATAAACCGTTCCATCACTACTATACCAAACAGCCGCAGAATTTGACTTCGGCAACCGGATATTATTTGGAATGAAAGCAAGTAATAATCAAATGACTAGTAGCAAATACAGAACAATCCCCAAAATGGGCAAAATAGCCCCCCAATATTCCATCCTAATAAAAAACAACGAATGGAATTCCCGTTGCCCATCCCTTGTGCGAATATGGACTTTTTTATTTAGGAATTTTCCTAGAAAAAAAGTTATGATAGCAGCGAGGAAAAAGCCCAATAACACATATAGATTAGATGCATAGGATTGATCATAAGGAAAGCCGAGCACCTCATACCACAAATAGTTAGAACCACCGACACAAATTCCAAGAATCAGGAGAATTAAAATCCCAAAATTTTTCTGCACTACAATCATTTAAACCCTCATTTCCAAGTACATTTCTATACACGATTATAGCGATATTTCAAACGGAAACAATGATAATAGCCTTAGCCACTGCTGCGTTTATCCCTGCAGGCCTGTACAGTGGTGAAGCCAGCTCCGGTTCTATTAATCATAACAATACCCGACTACCACAGTCCTTCAACTATGGCAATCGGGTAAAATCAAATCCACTCAATCAGCCTTCTTATAAGTACATACCTTTGACTCACCTACTGCTTGTACTTTTAGTCTGTTTTTATCCCGTTCAATATTTAAAACTTGATAAGCAAACCCAAAATCCAATCGATATTTATCATCCCCAATATCTTTCCACTGTGCAACACTACCGAATGCTTCACTTCCACCCTGTACAGTCACCGTATTATCACCGGAAAAAATGAAGCCATCAGCACAGCCGCTCTCATCCTTTTTGGTCGCCTCCCACTCGCCCTCAAAGCCACCACATGCTGTCAACAATGCCAGAGAGCTAAAAACCAGCAATAAACGCTTTTTCAACAATCGCTTCACTTCCCAATCTTTTTTTCGTAAATGTCAAAAATAGAAGAACAACTTAGCATTTTATTCGGAAATATTTTCGATGTCAATGGTAATGGAAAATTCTTCGGAACTTGACGTCACTTTTTTTTGAAAACATTGATTCATTGTGTTTCAACGATGTATACAAGGGGTATATCAATAATGAAAGGGCCGGTCGGGAAGGAAAAATCCTTTAAATTAGCCGGCAAAAGGGGTTGATCAATATGATCAAAACAATGCTAAAGTTAATGGGAATGGGCCCAAAGCGAATTCATTCTCAAATTAAAAAGCCCCTTCATCATCACGGCATCTACAACTATCAGGAGTATGTGCAACTCATGCAGGTGAAGGAAAAAAGCCTGGAGCTACAAAACCAAGACGACTGGATTGATGAATTTAAGGTCGCATAACAAATAAAACCCAAAACAACTGCCAGTATTACGCTGGTAGTTGTTTTTTAATGAACCGAAAAAAATTGAGCAACAATTGTTCTACAAATGGACCAAGACCGACGATGAAGAGAACTTTATGCAAATCGATGAGTCGACAACAATTACCATCGAGGGTGAGGAAGATGAAATCGATGTGCCAGATTACGTGATCAAAAATGCGGTAGAACAATAATCGATCACCGAAAAGGGATGGTGAGTATTAATCACCATCCCTTTTTAAACAGAGGGCTTCCTTCATTTATTGATTGACTAATGTCATATAGCGATTCCAATCCCACAGCGGACCCGGGTCGGTGTGGGTGGCACCCGGCACCTCATTATGCCCGATGATACGATCACGATTCCGCGGAATCGCGAAGGTGTCGCACAAATAGCGCGTCAAATTGGCTGAGGCCCGATACATCGCATCGGTGTACCATCCCGGTTGATCCACATACCCTTCATGCTCAATCCCAATGCTGCGCACGTTATATGACCAGTTACCCGCATGCCAAGCGATGTTTTTGGTACTGACCGATTGTGTGATTTCACCGTCGCTGGAACGGATCACATAATGTGCGCTCACATTGGCACTGGGGTTTTGAAACCAGCTGATCGCGCCGCTGTAGGAACCCTGGGTAGTATGTATCACAACGGTGTCAATATTGTTCCCGTCCGCTTCCCGATTCGCTTCAGTAAAGTTACTGCTGTGGGCAGGAGCCCAACGAACAAAGGGAGCGTCTGCCTTTCCTCCGATTATCGGTATCTCTACATCCTGATACGCCCCTTTTTCCGGGTGCACCGTCGTCGGATGGATCACCAACGTTTCTCCGTCGACTTTCCTTTGTACTCCTTCTTCAATCAATCGAAACACTTCGTCAGCATAGATCTTCGTTACATAATCGTTTTTATAGCCTGCGTATTCCGCCACTACCGTATACCATTGGCCCAATTCTTGCGGAAGCTGACCGTCGTTTTGTTCCTTGGCGATATCGGCGAGAACCGCTGCTGCACCACGAATGTTTTGCTTGATGTCGATTTTAAGTTCATTTTCAGAGATACCGGTCAAACGGCTTGCCGCTTGCAACGTCTGCTGCTCAGGGTTGTCCACCAAATGCATAATTCCATAGCCGTTGGATTGGCTCGGTTTACCCTGGTGATCGTTCCAGCGCGATTCCGCATACCCTACAGCCATCAGCACCTCTACCGGAACCTCGTATTCCGTTGCCGCCTCCTGAAAATAGCGGTTCAAAGAATGCTGTGTCCCATCTGCCGCTGCTGCGGGAACGAACAACGGAACCACCATCCACACGGCAACCAAAACCATCAACACCTTTTTCAGTCGATGTTTCATTCGGCTTTCCCCTTCCCTTTGCTAGTAGTTGAGCAGTATGGTGGAAAACTCTCCTATTATTTGACTGTAATATTTTTATTTACGTGTATTTTATAAAAAATATAGCGAATTGGCAATAAATAATCGCCCTGATAATTGGGTTTTTTTTATTTATATTAGCAAACAAGAGAATAGCACTTTTATTTTAATCATGTTAAACGGCCCTTTTAATGTAAAGGGATCTCATTTTTTGTTATAGTATCACTGTGTTTATTATTGCAACAGAGAAGGTGGAAAAGATGAAAGTCATGGCAATTGCTCCATATGAAGGCCTGAAAGAATTGTTGCTACAACTTGGAGAAGATGAACCATTTGATTTGCAGGTTGAGTATGGGGATTTGGAAGAAGGAGTTCACTTAGCAAAACAGGCCGTGAATAATGGAACCGATATCATTATCAGTCGTGGGGGAACGGCAGAATTAATCCAAAAAGTTGTCTCTATTCCAGTCATTGATATAGAAGTTTCCGGCTATGACCTCTTACGGGTGCTCACTCTTGTGAAGGAGTACACTGGGAAAACGGCCATTGTAGGCTTCCCTCCGATTTCCGAGGGAGCAGCGACGATTTGTGAGATCGCAAATATCGAACTGTCCACATACACGGTAAAAAATGAACATGAAGTGGAGCCGACGCTGCTTGAACTACACAAAAAAGGATACGACATGTTTATCGGTGACGTCATTACGGTAAAAAAAGCGGCAAACCTTGGTTTTAATGCGATTTTAATTACTGCTGGAAAAGAGAGTGTGCATAAAGCCTTTCAACAGGCAAAAAAAACGCATCACTTGTATTCCGCTCTTAAGCAAAACTATGCCATGGCACGCCAAATTCTCGATCATTACCAAGCAGGAATCGTGGTTTATAACCGCTCTGGCCAAGTCGTTTTTACCAATCGCGATTTTAAAGAAAAATACTTGGATTTGTTTGCTAAGGTGATTGATTTAGAGAGTGCTCTTCAAACAGCATTTAAGCAGGAAACGTTTAAAACATTCGTTCAACGTGCAGAGGAAGTTTGGAAAGTAACCGCTTTTCCCATGCAAAAGGATTTCATCGTCTTTCGTGTAATCGATGTAACGAATGAGAATGCACTTACCGGAACAACACTTCTCCCTTCTTCAAACCACAGCAATATGGCGTCTCATCACACCAAAATGAAGCACGCTCTACATCTTGCCGAGATCTATCGTGATCGAGATGAACCCATATGGATTGAAGGCGAAGTGGGAACAGGCAAAGAAAAGCTGGCTCATTTTATCCATTCCAGTAGCAAAAGAGAACCCTATCCTTTACTTCGAATCGATTGTGAGATTGTGCAAGAGGAGCAGTGGCTTCAATTACTTAACATCGAGCACCCTGATGCAACCCTTCTTCACCATGAAATGGGATCGGTTCTTCTTAAAAACATCGATGCGCTCACCCTCTCCATACAGAAGAGGTTGCTCCGTCTCTTAGGTACAAAAGAAGTAGGTTGTCGGTTTATTGCAACATCACGTGAGCCATACCAAACGTTATTAGCCCAAGGTGTTTTTTTAGAGGAGTTATATTATAAAATGGCCCGTTTGACGATCCATCTTCCTTCTTTAAATGAACGAAAAGAGGATATTGAGAATCTAACTCTTTTATTTATCAGTAAATATAATCAGAAGTTCGGTAAACAATGTGTCGGACTGCGTCAGGAGGCTAAAGAAGCGCTTGAAAACTTCCGCTGGAGCGGAAATATCAATCAATTGAAGCAGGTTATTGAAGAAATTGTACTGATATCAGAAGACCCTTATATTGCGGTTGAAGATGTGGAGGCCATCTTAAAAACAAAAAGAAGCGCGACATTTCAAGGATCCTTAAGCTTAAACGGAACGTTAGAAGAGATTGAACGGCGCATCATTAAACAGGTTTGGGAAGAGGAAGGACGTAATCAAACAAGAACAGCGAAGCGATTAGGGATCAATCGAACGACTCTATGGCGCAAAATGAACCTCCCCCGCCTACGCTAACACGAAGAGGCGGGGGTTTCTTGCCACCAAGAGTGCAGACACTTTAGCGTGTATACGGGTTTCTCATACACTCGATCAAAGATCGTAAGTCATCTGAATCCCTAAGCGAGTAACATGTACAATTTTGTACATGAGTCGGAACAGACCCGCTACTACTTCTCGCTGATGCGATCCGTAGATACTTTGCTTCTGTTCGGGGCAAAAAAGTTAAAATGACCCTTTCGTGTTGCTATAATGAACAACAGAATTTATAATATAAAATGAAAGCGGTATGAAGAGAGGGTTATTGTCTAAAAATGAAACAATATTCCCCGAGGAGGGTTGATCGTTGCACATTAAAGGAATTATTCCTGCACTTGTTACTCCCATGACAAGGGAGCAAACGGTTAACGAACCCATTTTACGACAATTGACTAGACGTGTTCTAGATGCTGGTGTGCACGGTGTATTTGCATTGGGGACCAATGGTGAGTTTCATCTGCTTACCGCCGCAGAAAAAGTTCAGATCGCAGCTTGCGTAATGGATGAGGTTGCCGGTAAGGTGCCCGTCATTGTTGGTACTGGAGGTGGCAGTACAGCCGAAGTCATAGCGTTAAACAAGAAAATGGAAGCGTTAAAAATTGATGCGCTGTCCATTATTACCCCATATTTTATTCCAGCTTCTCAAGCAGAAGTGTACACTCATTTTGCAACAATAGCGGAAAACACCTCTCTACCTATTATTCTTTACAATATTCCTGCCCGAACAGGGATCAACCTCGAACCAGAGACAGCAGCGAAATTAGCCCGTATCCCGAATATTATCGGCATAAAAGACAGTAGCGGAAACTTTGCAAACATCGAACAATATATTCATCGAACAAAGCACGAAAATTTTTCCGTTTATGCCGGTACCGATTCGCTCATTTTAAAAGCCTTGCTCGCAGGTGGTAAGGGAGCCATTGCCGCAACGGCTAACATGATTCCGGAGAACGTGGTCGCCATTTATGATCACTGGCTCAAAGGAAATATCGAAGAAGCGACCCAAGCACAAAAAAGCTTGCAACCCCTTCGAGATACCTTTTCCTACGGTACGCTTCCTTCTGTTATCAAAAAAGCCGTAGAACTAACAGGGTTAGCAGTAGGTCCACCACGCCTACCCGTTTCAGAATTATCAGGGGAATCATTAGAAAAAGTAAAGGACATGGTTGCGTACTATAACAAGCTTCAGGGTTAGTTTTCAAACCATCAGTCATACATAGCGAGGTGTAGCAGCGTGAGTGTATACCGATTTCAAACCGTTAATCAAATCATTTCAGGTGAAAACTCCTTGCAATCCTTAGGGGAACATCTTTATACCGTGAACCGTGATATTGAATCGGCATTAGTAGTTACGCAGCCTTTTTGTCTTGAATTGGACTTTATTGATACAATCAAAAATCAACTTCAAGCGCGAGGTATCAAGGTTGATGTGGTCACTGACATTTTACCTGAACCGACTGTGAGTAATATCGAGCGCGTATTTCAGGATATTTGCAACGAAAAGTATGATGTACTCATCGGAATCGGTGGGGGGAGTGTACTTGACGCCACCAAAATTTTATCTGTCTTAAAAACTAATTCCCAGTCGATCCGAGATATGTTGGGAACCGATTTAGTCGAATCGAGCGGCATTCCGACAGTCCTCATCCCAACTACATCTGGAACCGGCTCCGAAGTGACGCCAAATGCGATTGTGACGATCCCTGATGAAGAACTAAAGGTCGGGATCGTAAGTCGCTTTCTGTTGCCCAAACTGGTCATTCTTGATCCAGTCTTAACCTTAGGGCTTCCTAAACCGATTACAGCGGCTACAGGGATGGATGCTTTTACCCATTCGTTAGAATCATTCATCTCAAACAAAGCCAACCCCATGAGCGATATGTTCGCTTTGGAATCGATTCGCCTCATTTCATCCAGTATTGTGGATGCTTATCAAAATGGAGCGGATATAGCAGCTAGAGAAAAGATGCTCCTAGGATCCATGTATGGTGGAATGGCCTTAACAGCGGCAGGCACAGCAGCCGTCCACGCACTTGCTTACCCACTCGGCGGCAAGTACGGAATTCCACATGGTGAAGCAAACTCAATGCTGTTACCACATGTAATGGAAGTCAACATGGAAGCCATTACAGAGCGACTCTCACTCGTAGCTGAACCAATGGGATTAACGGTAAGTGGTCTCACCCCAGAGGAAGCGGCGAAACAAGTGGTTGCACAAATTGTACAGTGGACGGAAACCTTAAATATCCCCCAAAATCTCAAGAAGTATGGCGTACAAGAAGAGGATTTGTCTGCGCTGGCTGTTTCGGCGTCCAAAGTGAAACGTCTATTGGATAATAATCCCAAAACATTAAACCTCAAAGAAATTGAATCCATTTATCGCAAGCTTCTTGCTTAGTAAGGGTGTTCACATTGATGAGAATAGCGGTCATCGCAGATGATATCACAGGTGCAAACGATTGCGGCGGACAGTTGATTCCATATGGCTATGAAGCAACCGTCATGTTAGAGGCCCGCAAAGACGGGTTAGAAAAACGACAGGCTGTTATCTTTAATACCGATAGCCGCTCTGTATCAGAAGCGGATGCCTACCAAAGAGTAAAAGCTACTGCCGAATGGGTAAAGGCAGGGTCGTTTGATGTTATCTATAAGAAAATCGATTCTACCATGCGTGGCAATATCGGACAGGAAATCAATGCAATCCATGATGTTTTCCATCCTGATTTTGTACTGATCGCCCCCTCCTATCCGGAAAATGGGCGACGAGTGGTGGGTGGCATTCACTATGTCAATAACCAGCGACTAAGTGAAACAGAGTTTGGCCAAGATCCCAAAACCCCGGTGCATGAGTCTGACATACGGAACTTGATCAAGAGCCAGTCAAAGCGAAATGTCGGGCATATATCCATTGAAGAGCTGCGTAAGGGCATTATCGCCATGAAGCTCTCTTCTTTTAAGAAACAAGGTATCTCCTATATCGTGGTTGATGCGATCGATGACAGCGATTTAAAAACTCTTGCTCATGCTGCTCGGCATACACCCTACACATTTGTTTGTGCTGGTTCATCCGGTCTGCTTAAACAACTGCCTGCAAGCTTTGGTGTTAGTCCTAGTAATCAAAAACATCGCATCACTGTTCCCGCACAGCCTGCTTTACTGGTGATCGGAAGTGTGAGTAGATCGGGGCGAGAACAGCTTGCTGAATTAAGGCAAATGAGCTCGGTTACCAGTGTAGAGATCAATCCTCAGTCTATCTTACAGGGCGCACAGGAAAAGGAACGTGAGATACAACGAGTCACACAGGTTGCTGCCGATGCTTTCGCAAACGAAGCCCATGTCGCCCTTTATTCATCGGATGATGTAGCAAACACGCAAAAGTTTGGCAAAGAAATGGGCTACACACCAATCGCGATTAGCGATCTTATCTCCAGTTCATTGGGGGAAATAGCCGCCAAGCTAATCAATCGACTCTCCATTCGTCGACTCTTCTTAACAGGAGGAGATACTGCTTACCAGGTGTTCAATCGATTACATGCCACTCAATTTCAACTGTTGGATGAAGTCGAACCCGGTGTGCCGATAGGAAGACTTGACGATGATCGAAACATCTTAGCGGTCACAAAAGCCGGCAATTTTGGCAGCCCACAAGTGATGGTTAAAGCTCTAAAGGTACTGATCGGTAATGAGGAATCGATATCACCGTAAACAAATGACTGGAGGTTCATTATGAAGCCCGTTATTGGAATCACCATGGGGGATGCTGCCGGGATCGGTCCTGAAATTATTGTAAAGTCACTGGCTACCGCATCGATTTATGAGCGGATTCGCCCTATTGTAATCGGCGATGCCAAACAACTGCAAAAAGCGATCGAGCTTACGCAAACAAAGATGACAATTAAACCGGTGACACAAGTAAGCGAGGCAGAGTTCCAATTTGGCAACATCGATAGTATCGATCTTGATTTATTGCCTGTTAACCTCCCTTTCGGCGAAATTTCACCACAGGCTGGGGCTGCAGCCTTTCTATATATCAAAAAAGCGGTTGAACTCGCAAAAAAACGAGAGATTGATGCCATCTGTACTGCCCCGCTCAATAAAGAAGCACTGCACAAAGGCGGCTATCTCTATCCTGGCCACACAGAAATTCTTGCCGAGCTTACGGATACAGTCGATTATTCCATGATGCTCTCTGCACCAAAACTGAAGGTGATTCATCTCACTACGCACGTCGGATTAAAAAAAGCAATCGAATCGATTACACCCGAACGAACGTACACGGTGATCAAACTTGCTCATGAAACCTTGCAGGCAGCTGGATATCGCCGAGCGCGCATCGGGGTATGTGGAATTAATCCTCATGCAGGCGAAAACGGATTATTTGGAGAGGGAGAAGAAGAAAAACAACTGATACCCGGGATCAAGAAAGCCCAATTGGAAGGAATCGATGTTACCGGCCCTCTTCCGGCTGATACACTATTCTTCCGTGCAGCACGGGGGGATTTTGATATCGTGGTTGCCTGTTACCATGATCAAGGGCACGCCCCGGTCAAAGTGCTTGGCTTAGAAGAAGGAGTTAATATCACCGTTGGTCTTAAAGGCGGCATCATCCGCACTTCCGTTGACCATGGAACAGCGTTTGACATTGCAGGTAAAAATATCGCAGATGAACGTAGCATGCTGGCCGCCCTTACAGCCGCAGCCGATCTCGCACCCGTAACGAGAAACTATGACTAGTAAGGGATATTTTCATCCCTGACTACTTGTTTTGTTCATTAATCCGATCAAAAATAGCGGGCAGTGATCTCTTGAAATATGGATCTTACTGCCCGTTGTCGTGTAATAAAATATCGGACAAGGAGGCTACCATGAACCTTGAAAAAAAAGTTGCCGTCATCACAGGTGCGAGCAGAGGAATTGGCAGATCTATCGCTTTAAATTTAGCCAAGCAAGGTGTTCGATTGGTTGTCAATGGAACAAACGTAACACGATTAAACGAACTAGCGGAAGAAATCCATCACGAGGGCCAATCTTGCGTTGTCGTTGCAGGAGATGCCAGTCATGCAGAAACAGCGGCTGATTTGGTGCAAGCCGCTACCAAACACTATGGGAGCATTGACATCCTTGTCAATAATGCCGGTATTAACCTGCGGCGATCCACGCTTGAAACCGAGCTGCAAGAGTGGAAAAAAGTGCTTGATATAAACGTAACAAGCGCGTTTTTGTTGTGTAAAGCGGTTCTTCCTGTCATGATGAAGCAGCGAAAGGGAAAAATTATCAATATCAGCTCAACCACAGCAAAAACTCCCCATAAAAACGCTTCCCCGGCTTATGGGGTTTCCAAAGCAGGACTCAATTATTTAACGATGCATCTTGCCCAAGAGATGGCTGAGCATAATATCCATGTAAACGCGGTTTGTCCTGGACCAATCGAAACCGATATGAGTAAGCAGTGGAGCGAACCGTATCGCGCTGCGGTCATTGATAAAATTCCGCTTAAACGAATTGGAAAATCGGAGAATGTCGCTGACCTTGTCTCCTTTTTGGCTTCTGACTTATCGGATTTTATCACTGGACAAACCATTCATATCAATGGCGGTTCTTATATGAATTAACAAGTGTGATAAAAAGCAGCCACAAAGCCATACATGACTTTGCGGCTGCTTTTATTTGAGATCGTGTCAAAAGCGATTCACACGCCCACCAGTCAGCTTGACTTGTTTATTCTTGCCCTACCCAGTCTTCTGTCACGCGAACATATTTGATGGCTTGCCGATAGTATGTAAAGGCAATATGAATGTAGTCATCCGCTGTCTGTTTAATCGACGGATAGGAGAATTCCCGATTCAACTTATCCTTTGAATTGTTCGTCATGGCATATCCGTCTCCCACTTCGAGGTTTCTTTTTATGGGCCAAGTCACCCCGTTATCCTTTGAAATGGCGATGGTCATTGGAGCTCGCGGCGCTCCCCAGAAAGCCTCCCTCGCTTCTGTATCCACTCTTGTTTGGATATCTTCATCCTCGATATCATCATAGAGTGAAGTCCTTCTTTCCGTGATATTTTCTGCATTCCGATGATTATATACTAACGCCAGATGGCCATTATTTAGTTTTGTTACTTGTATCGACGAATTATTGTTCGGCAGCTCTGTTTGCGTTGGCTCGGTCCAGGATTGTCCGTTATCATCGGAGCGGCTTACATAAATAGAATCTGCCCACCGACTGCGATAGAAAGCAATCAGAGAGCCGTCCCCCAGTTTTTCAATGTTCATATGGACACAACCGGTACTGTTCGGTATCGGTACCTGCTCCCAAGTTCGCCCTTGATCATGTGAGATTTTAACGGCACTGGTATCACGGTTTCCGGTCCACTTTACACCAGGGATGGTCACACAATAGAAAACCGGCAGTAGCCAATCTCCATTATCTAATACAACGATCGGTTGACGGATAAATGTTCCAGGTTGGTCAAATAAGGTGTCAATCTCACTCCACGAATACCCATGATCCCTGGAGATTCGATATCTCACAATCGCTGTATCTTGATTGCCCGATTTTTGAGCAGTGTACATGAGCCATAACTCGTTGTTAGGTGCTTGAAAAAGAACAGGATTCTGTTCTGAACGCGTTGGGTCATTGGAAAGCTTGATGGATGGACTCCACTGATCGGAACCTTTTTTCAACCGAGACATATAAATCGAGATATCGGGTATGCCCTCTTGTGTTCCACCAAACCAAACACACAGCAGATCCCCATTATTCAACGGTAGTAGGTTTGCCGCATGATTTTGGATACAGTCGGTCGGTAAAAAAGCGTCGATACGGCCTTCCTCTGCTTTCAACAGTCCATTGGCTATGATTTCGTTGCTTGAATTCATCGATGAATCACTCCTGTTCATCCTTCTTTTGATTTTAAATGCGTCTTGTTATTCCCACTGATCAATTTGTCGATTACAAGTACGAGAAACGGTACAACAATCGCAATATACATATTATCGATCCCAAATGGATCATCCAGCAGATACCAAGCACTCGTCATTACGCCAGAGGCGGTAAGCCCAATGGTCGCTCCACGGTTTGAGCTAAAATGAGGCAAGTAAAAGCCCATCGCTGCAACGACAGCAATCGATGTTCGCAGCGCTCTTGTAAAAAAGGATAAGGTCAGTAGTTCCGGAGCAAAGGCGACTCCGACTAGTGGCACTATTCCAACAACAATCGATACAACACGCGTCATTTTCAACCGTTGTTCTGGAGACGGCTTCGCTTTTGGAACATAAAAGTCATCCACAATCAAAGTGGTTGTAGCCAGCGCCACTGTAGACACACCCACAAAGATAGAAGCAACGAGTGACGTCGCCACGATCGCGCTTAGAATCGGATTCATGTGCTGCATAAAAACTGGAAACGCATACAATGGATCAATCTCTGGATACAGATACCTTGCTGCCACTCCAATAACCCCAATCGCAATCGCCAGCGGCAGACACAATAACGCCGCATATAGAGTGGATCGTTTTGCCTCTTTTGCACTCCGAGATGAGGTAATCGCTTGAATAATAAATTGAGTAGCAAAAATCGCCCCCATATTACCGATAAACCAAGCAAAAATTGTCCCTGCCCCAATCGTTCCATCCCATGTAAAGTAATGTTCAGGTAAAGCAGCCACCATCGGATCGAATCCACCAGCAAGATGCAGTGCGACACCTACTGTAATCATAATTCCTGCATACTTCACAGCAGAGTGTAAGATGGTTACCCATGCAACCCCTTTCATTCCACCGAATGTAAAGTAGAATGTACTAACAATAGCGATAATAATGGCCGATGTCATCAAAGGCATACCCAATATGGAGACGATAGCTGCGGAGCCACTCAAATAATTACCGAGGTTCACTAAGAGTAACGCAACAATCATGATCAGCGAAACAACCACTTTGGTCGATTTCCCATATTTTTCAGCGATAATGCCGGATATCGTATATTGCCCGGTCTTATAAAACTTATCGACCAGAAAAAAGGTAAAGATAAAAAAGGCAGCAGCAACAGTGACAACCGACCACGAAGCCGAAATCCCATTAATAAAGGCTGACTCAGCGGTCCCTATTGTTGATTTTGTACCGATAAACTCCGACATCATGAGAATACCCACAACGATAGCAGGCAATGATTTAGCGGCATTATTGAACTCCGCATTTGATTTACTCCGTAACCTTATGGTTAGCCAAGTAGTAAAAAGTATATAGATAACAATAACGGCCAATATAAAGGTAATGGTACCAGGACTCAATAAATCCATGTTTTAACCTCCTAAATTCATATAAGTAGTATCTATCAACCTGATTGATAACAATCGGTCACACTTGCAACATCCTATATGTAAAGAGAGAATTTCGATTGTAACCAACTCTCTTATAGTTGTAAGCGCAATCAAAATTGATACAGCTAATGTAATATCGTTTCATTTTGAAACACATTCAATGAATAAAGCGCTATCATATGCTCATTATAAATCTTCCACGCTATAAATAGCAACACTTTTGTTGTATTCCCGTAGTGATTCCTCACCTTAAGAGCCTAGGCAGTGGGCCGCTATTCATAACTTCCAATGAACCTCCCCCACCTGCGGGTGGCAAAAGCCATCCCTTGTCTGACACGCCATTCCTCTCACCGCTTATAGAAGCGGGAGACTTCTTACGCAATAGGTTAAAAAAGAGGCGAAACCACTTCAACAGTGGCTTCGCCTCTTTTTTAAATGCGTACAACTCTATTACAAGCGCGAGGTGATCGATAATAAGAAGAGTAACTGCTGCAAATCTTCTTTTCCTTTTAAAGCGGATACCGTTCCTATAATCCGTTCCGCTCGATCCGGTTCACCTGCTAAGGCATGCTCCAATTTCTGCCGTAGCTCCTCTGAAGATAACGGCTGACCCGGTGCACCCTTGGGCCGGTCGATGCGCTCACAATAAGTGGTACCGTCAGTCGTCGTAACCGCTACAATTGTAAAGCGGCCTTTGGGTACGGCATGGGGTACCGGGGATAGTTTGGCATCATAGCTTCTGTGAATACGGGGCAAAAATCGCTTTATCTCTTCTGCAAGCGGGGCTTTCGTAAAGTTATCCAAGGATAAGGGATAACCGTTTAAGGCCAGTGCCACCACATATTCAACACTAAACCGGCCTTCCTCCCCCGTTTGCGGCTCTCGTTCAACCAAAGCTGCATCTCCATCAGGAGGAAAAATAATCTCCACTTTCTCAATATCCTGTGGGGAAAGTTTGTTTTTCTCCCGCAATCGGACCGCTGCATCTGCGGCATGATAGGCAGCTGAGCAAAAGGGATACCGTTTAAACCAAAGGCCGGGTGTCACGATTTTCCACGGCTCTCCCCAGCCCTCCACCAATAACCGCTTCGCTCGATCCTGATCGCCATCTCCATATAAGCCAAAAAAACCCAACTGACCATCCAGCGCTTGCCGGGTTCCAGCAAAGCCTTCTTCCGCCAGCTTCAGAGACAAAAGCGCCGCATGGGCAGCTAAACCGGGATGCAACGGTTTCATCTCTGAACCGAATTGGATGCGTAATCCACTCGCTTGCGTCGCTGCAAATCCGATCACTTTTTCCATCGCCGCTTGTGAAAAACGCTTCAGATAAGCAGCCGCAACCGCTGCCGCAATCCCCCCCAGCGTCGCCGTATTGTGCCACCCTTTTACATAGTGGTCAGGGCCAATCGCTTGCCCCAGTCTAGCCATCGTCTCCACGCCGATCACATAGGCGGCCAAAAATCGCTCTCCACTCGGTTTTTCTGTCGCCGCCACCGAAATCAGTGCAGGCAAAATCACAGTGCTGGGATGACCGCGCACATCGGAGTGAACATCATCATAGTCGAGAGCATGTCCGATCAAGCCGTTTAGTAGAGACGCTTGCAAAAAACTTACCTTTTCCCCCTGCCCGATGACAGGGACCTGTGCATGTCCACCTTCCGCTTTTACCACTCTCCACAGTTTGGCGATTGCTTCCTCATCACGAGCCGCAAAGCTGGAAGCGAGAAAATCGATCACCCCTAAGCGAGCGGCAGCAAACGCCTCCGCGCTTTCCTCAGGGTGCGAGGAAAGCGCCAGACGGGCCAATTCTCTAGTCAGCATTGATTCGTTCATATTTCATACTCCGGTGCAGTGGGAGAACCAATTTGTTGCAAAAATTGCTTGGTTCGCGGATTTTGCGGCTGATCGATCAACGCATGCGGAGGTCCTTCTTCCACGATTTTACCGTCCGCCATAAAGATGACATAATCGGCCACTTCCCGGGCAAATGCGATTTCATGGGTTACAATCACCATCGTCGTCTGTTTTTCCGCAATCGACTTGATCACCCGCAACACTTCCGAAACCCGTTCGGGATCGAGGGCCGATGTCGGTTCATCCAACAGGATCGCATGGGGATCAACCGCCAGCGCCCGGGCAATACCCACCCGCTGTTGCTCTCCACCTGACAAGGTGATGGGATAGTTGTCCGCCTTGGGGGCGAGACCAACCTGTTCCAACAACGAACGGCCGATTGTTTCGGCTTCGCTCGCTGTCATCTTTTTCGTTACCAGTAATGACTCGGTCACATTTTGTAAGGCGGTTTTATTTTTAAACAGGTTATAGTTTTGGAATACCATCGCCGTCTGCTGACGGAGGAGATGGGCTTCTTTGCGGGTGTATTGCTGCGCATCCAGGGTGGCGTCACCGATTTCGATGAGACCGCCGTCCGGTTTTTCCAATAGATTGAGGCAGCGCAACAGTGTCGATTTTCCCGAACCGGATGGCCCGATAATCGCCACTACTTGTCCACGCCCCACCTCAAAGCTGATACCGTCCAATACGACGAGATCGTTAAATCGCTTTTGCAAATCCGTTACCTTAATCATCGGTACGCTCCTATTTCTCATAGGGTTTGCTGATTTTTCGCTCCAGCCATTCCTGCAAAATGCTGTACACAATCGTAACCGCCCAATATACAATCGCCACCGCCAAATAGGTTTCAAAGAAACGTAGCGACTCAGAAGCCATCATTTTCCCTTGGGCAAACAGTTCTGCCACGCCGAGGGTAAAGGCCAGCGACGTTTCTTTGATCAGTTGGATAAATTGATTGCCCGTACCGGGTAGGGCGATCCGCGTCGCCTGCGGCAAGATGATGCGACGGTACGCTTGCACGCGTGTCATTCCGACGGACAGGCACGCCTCCAATTGCCCTTTATCCACCGAATTTAACGCGGCGCGGAAAATTTCCGCCAGATAAGCGGATTGTTTGAGACTTAAACCGATGATGGCCGCCGTTAGCGCATCCATGGTACTAAATGAAGGAAACAGCTGCGGCAATCCATAATAGATTAAAAATAACTGCACCAATGTGGGTGTGCCGCGAAAAAAAGAGAGGTAAACATTGGCCAACGGATAAATGACCGGAAGTCGATTCTGGGTGATCAGCGCCATCAATAAACCGACGACAACGGCAATCACCATGGAAACGACCGCCATCAACAAGGTTAGCGGAAGGTACTTAATTAGCGTAGGGAAAACATCCAACATATACTGCACATCAAAGTTCATTTTGGCTTGTACACCGCCTATATGCTCATTCCTCTTCTTTTTTGACCGTTACATCGTCTTTAAAGTATTTTTCTGACAAGGTTTGTAGTGTTCCGTCCTCACGCAGTTCGGCTAACGCTTGATCTACCTTTTCTCTCATTTCGTCATGCGCTTCATCTTTTTTAAAGGGCAACGCAACTTCTTCATAGACAAAGGGGTCGCCAGCCAGTCGCAACGGAAGTTCACTTTTTTCAATCTGTGCGATCAATACGCTGCGTGCATTTACATAGGCATCCACCCGTCCGTAAGCCACATCGTTTAACGTACCTTCCTGTGTTTCATAGGTACGGATTTTGATCTTCTTATCGGGATCTTGTTTTTCCAAGTTCTTGGCGTGATTGGATCCCAACACCGCCGCCACTGTCTTTCCTGCTAGATCATCGACGGAGTTGATCGTTTTGTTGTCCTCTTTGACCACAATCTGGGAACCAGCATAGGCGTAAGGATCGGTGAAATTGTACTTCTCTTTTCGTTCCTCTGTAACCGCCACTTGATTGGCGATCGTATCTAGCTTGCCCGCTTCTAGTTGCCCCATCAAGCCGCTAAACTCGGTCAACTGCCATTCCAACTCATAACCGAGCTTATCCGCAACGGCTTCCATCACTTCCACATCAAACCCCTTTAACTCCTCGCCTTCTTTATAAGCGAAGGGGTAGCTCTGTCCTGTCGCTCCTACCCGCAACACTTTCTCGTCTCCAGATGCACTTTGACCGCACGCGGTCACCACCAATGCCATCACTGTCAATAAACCGACCAACCAACCTTTTCTTCTCACTGTCGTCTCCTCCTATGGTTAAAAATGACTCTCCACGCCTTTAGCTTCGAGGGTGGCTTTACCACTGAACTCTCCCCTTGGTGGGGGAACTGAAAAATTTCGTGTCCTAATCATTTTCCACTTAACTCATGACCGGTCTGTAGCAAATCCGACCGCAAAACTTTGCGCAGATATATCGTAATATGCCCTTTTCCTAGATCCTTTTCGCCGACGCGTTCATAGCCTCTGCGTTCATACATCCGGATTAGCCATGGATGCTTATCCGCCGTTCCCAGGGTTACCGCCGGTGCTTTCCATTCATCGCGTATTACCGTTGTTTCCACCCAGCTCAGCAACTTTGAACCGATTCCTTTTCCACCCAGTGTCGGATCAACGGCAAACCACCAGATATGGGGTAAACCAAGAGGCCCCGGTTGCGGTCCCCAGGGCATGCGAATGGAAACCGTGGCGATGATGCGTCCGTTTTCTTCCATCACATAACAGACATTGTTGTGTATGTTTTGTTGAACGAGAGCGATGTCCGCCGTCGCTGCCGCAAAATTGATCCCCAACTTACGATTCGGTTCATACGCCCCCAATGATAAAGCATGAAGTTCTTCCGCATCTTCCAATGTAGCCAATCGAAAGTGTTGTCCCATTGATCCGCACCTCAAACTTCCCCGATATAACCCATCATCATTTTATATAAGGGTAATAGTCGGAGTAAATTTCCGTTTTCACTCCGCACTCGCCAGCACCCGGCTCACCTTGATCACTTTGATCCTCGATCTTGCAATGCTTGGCTTGAGTCTCGCCTATCGTTGGTAGCAATTCTACGGCTTTTTTAATCCGAGATGATCTCGTAGTGTCTTTCCTTCATATTCCCTGCGGAATAATCCACGCTCTTGCAAAATGGGCACAACCTGTCCCACAAACAGCTCCAACCCTTCCGGCAACAGCGGTGGCATGAGATTGAAGCCATCTGCTCCCTTTTGTGTAAACCACTCTTCCATTCGGTCCGCCAGTTGTTCCGGTGTACCGATAAAAATATGATGTCCCCTCGACCCCGCCACTTTTTTATACAATTGGCGAATCGTCAAGTTTTCTCGCTGCGCCATCTCTTTAATCAGTTGAGAGCGGCTTTTGACGGCATTGGACTCCGGCAGCTCAATCTCCGGTAACGGTCCATCAAGCGGATACGGCGTTAAATCGACCCCTCCCATAGCGGTCGATAATATCTTTAAACCGACAGAAGGGATGATGAGATCTTGTAATTCCTCATATTTTTCCTGTGCTAGTGCTTCGGTTTCAGCGATTACCGGAAAGATGCCGGGCATGATGCTTACTTCCTCAGGCAAACGGCCTTGGGAGGCAACTTTCTCCTTTACACTCCGGTAAAACGCTTGTGCACCAGCGAGATGGTTTTGCGCGGTAAAAATCACTTCCGCCGTTTGAGCTGCCAACTGCTGCCCCGACTCCGATGATCCCGCCTGTACAATGACCGGATGTCCCTGGGGTGAACGTGCAATATTTAAAGGCCCACGAACGGAGAAAAACTCACCCTTGTGATTCAGTTCATGCAATTTGTCCGGATCGAAGAAAACACCACTCTCCTTATCCCGTACCAAGGCATCTTCTTCCCATGAATCCCACAAGCCTTTTACCACTTCCACAAACTCTTGCGCACGCTGATAGCGCCGACCATGCTCCAAGTGTTCTTCCTTGCTAAAATTGGCCCCGGTTGCAGGAATGGACGAGGTGACGACATTCCAACCGGCACGACCATTGCTGATATGATCCAGTGATGCAAATTGACGTGCAGTATGAAACGGTTCACCATATGTCGTCGATGCCGTCGCCACCAGTCCGATGTTGGAGGTAACTTCAGCCAAGGAGGATAACACCGTCAACGGTTCAAATCGTGCCAAAATATTGGGATGGGAATGCGGATCAATCGATAAACTGTCCGCTAAAAACAACATATCCAGCTTCCCACGTTCGGCTGTTTGCGCCAATCCCTTCAAATAAGAAAGATTCATGGTGCCATCCGCTTGGGCTTGTGGGTGGCGCCAGGAAGCGACATGATGTCCGGTTCCAGCGATAAAGACTCCAATTTTTATGTGTGATCGTTGTTTCCCCATTCTGTATCAGACCCCTAAGGATATAATTATTAATTCCTATTCGCTTAATCGGTTTTAGGTATTATAGGGTCTGCTCAATCCGTATGTCAAGATATAAAAGGGTTCTACACTGCACCAAAAAAAGGGTATCGGTTCAAAACCGACACCCCTTTTTGTTAAGTTTTACTCTCGTCATTTGTTGCCGGCAGCTACGATTGTTGAGGACTTATCCGCCGAAGTTAGGCATTTGTTTTTGCAAGTATTCTTCGAAGTCAACCGCATTGTTTTTCACATCGTCCGGAACGGTTACCTTATCCCCTTTATATTCAATCGCCTGTGATGAGTTTGTTTCATGTTTCGACTTCATGACCGCACTTGGATCTTGTGGTGAGGCCTGTTCCGTTTCTATCACTTGGCGCACTTGTGCTTTTTTCATTTCAAAGCTCTTCTCATCAATCCAATATTTAAATTCAAATTCCTTTATTTCCTGACCCGCTTCTTTCGCTTTCGCTAATTCTTCTTCGTCCATTACCAATTGAGCTGCTTGATCTCCACTCAGTTTGGCGTGAATGATATAAGCACCGTCTTCACGGGTCATGGATAGATCGTCACCCAGGTTCTTCAATTTGTCGATCATCTTCTGAAACGCATCTTCTTCCTCTTCTTCCGTCGGCTCTTCTACTTCAGGTTCTTCTTCCGTAGATTCTTTATCGCCGCCACTTTTTGTCCAAGTGCCATCCTCTTTCAGTGAATAATAGATATCATCTACAAAATAGCTTTCGATCGGTGTTTCCTGGTTCTCGGCTTGCACTTCACCTTGCACCGTCTGTTTATGAATGGTTTCTGTGCCTTTGGTGTAACTGGCATAAGGCTCAAAATTTCTTACTGTTGTCTCTTTCGCTGTACTATCTCTAGATGAGACGATTTGGCCATTGGATTCCGTTTCACTTTTTGAGCGTACGGTGGATTGAACCGTCTGGGTCTTATCCTTATTCTTTTCCGATGTTTCTCTGGTCTTCGTCAACACTTCTTCCAGAGTGAGATCTTTGCCAGGTAAGAGTCCACCTCCGCCTGAAGCCCCACCACCAGAACATCCGGCCAAAACAAAAACAGCGGCCATCGACAGATAAAGCAGTTTTCTCATGTTTGTCCACCTTCCAAATATGTAATGTGTGTTTAATGCCAACATGGAATAATGGCATCAAGCAAAGAGTTAGTAAAAAGAAGAAAAAACTAGTAGTGCACTTCCATCATACAAGATAGAATCCAAAAAAAAAAGAGAGGATGAATAAAACCCTCCTTTTTTAGTAGACAACAGGAAGTGATATTGTCCCCTTATTTTGACATGATAGGGCTTCAATCGCCTGTTACTGGGCTTTTTAAATTATTAGTGAAAACCTTATGAAACTAGCTATTATTAGAAAATAGAGTATCTTTTACAATCAAATCAGCTTGGATCAAAAAAATAATCAGCGGAGATGGAAGTATCCCCACTGATTGACATTTACGTGATCCCCCGGATTACCACCATTTCACCGGGATCAACCATAAACTCGATCACATTTGTTTCTGGACGTTGCCACATCCGCTCCCCTTCCCCGTCTACACCCGTGGTAGCAATAATCACCGGAAGCGGTGTGCGTAAGCGGCACTTTTGCTGCACTTGTGCCCGTAAACGGGTTTCTGTCAGGGTGCCGTCTACCCAGCTGATATCCACCTCATATCCGCCACGGGCACGCAATCCGGAGACACGGCCGGAAGGCCACGCCTGCGGCAGTGCAGGAAGGAGGTGAATCTCCCCTGAGTGGCTTTGCAACAACATCTCTGCGATACCGGCAGTGCCGCCGAAATTGCCGTCAATTTGAAATGGCGGATGATTGTCAAACAGGTTGGGTAAAGTGGAATGGCGAAGCAGCTCCAACAGATGGTGGTACGCTTGTTCTCCGTCCTCCAGCCGGGCCCACATATTGATAATCCATGCCCGACTCCAGCCGGTATGACCGCCACCGTGGGCTAACCGCCGCTCCAGTGTTTTGCGGGCACCGGCGGCTAAATCAGGCGTTTTCCGCAGGGTGATTTCGCTGCCGGGATGAAGGGCAAACAGCTGGGAGATATGGCGATGGCCCGGTTCTTTCTCCTCATAATCCTGGATCCATTCTTGAATTTGACCCCATTTGCCCCGTTGCGGTTGAGGAATTTTTGCCAAAGCCGTTTGCATCTTTTCACGAAAATCGCGATCCACCCCGAGGATCTCCCCTGCCTGGATACAGCGCCGGAACAGTTCTCGGATCAATTGGCTGTCCATGGAAGGTCCGGCACACAAGGTTCCCGACTCCCCATTGGGTAACAGATATGTATTTTCCGGTGAAACCGATGGACATGTCACCAAGCTTCCATCCGGCATCTCCATCAAAAAATCGAGATAAAACTGTGCCGCCTCTTTTAGCGTATCGTATTTCTGCTCCAAAAACGAGCGATCACCGCTAAAAGCATAGTGCTCCCACAGATGAAGACAAAGCCACGCCGCACCCATTGGCCAATGCGTCGCCGGCAGATAATCGTCCGTCGGTGCGGTATCCCCCCAGATATCAGTATTGTGATGGGCGACAAAACCATCACAACCGTACATCTTCCTCGCGGTGACGCGCCCGTTGGGACGCATTCGTTCAATTAAGTCAAACAGCGGTTGATGACATTCCGCCAGGTTACCGATTTCCGCCGGCCAATAATTCATCTCCGTATTGATGTTGATTGTATATTTGCTGCCCCAGGGAGGGTCCATCTGTTTATTCCAAATGCCCTGCAAGTTTGCGGGCAATGTGCCGGGACGACTGCTGGCGATCAACAAGTAGCGACCAAATTGAAAGTATAAGGGAAGTAAACCCCGGTCTTCCGCTCCCCCCTGGACGCGTGCCAACCGCTCATCGGTCGCCAGCCGTGACAATTTTGCTTCGTCTTCATCATCCAAGCTTAGTTTTACCCGCTGAAACAATGGCGCATAATCCTCGAAATGGCGCTGTTGAAGCTGTTCATACGGTTGAGCCGACGCCGCTGCCACCATAGCGAGACAGACGGCTTCCGGATCTTCATGTCGAAACGTGGTCTCTGCACCCATTAGCAGGACAACGCTATCTGCTTTTTCAATCAGGATGCTCTCACCGATCGTGCGAACGGTTCCCCCTTGAACCGTTGCCGTCAGCACCATCCGCAAATCAGAACCGCCGCCACCGCAGTTTCCCCGCATCACCAAGGTATTCCCGTTGACCGAGACAATTTCATCGATCGCTTTATTATTCTCCCTGGAAAGACGGGCGACCAAGGAAACGTTCTTCGGCTGATCCGACGCAATACGGGTAACCATCACTTGATCGGCAGCACTACAAAAGTGTTCCCGTGTATAAGAAACATCCCCAACACGATAGCGCACGGTTACCATCGCTCGTTCCAAATCCAGTTGGCGGCGATAGTCTTCCCCTTCTCCATGGTCAAAATCAAGCCAAATATCCCCCAGTGTCGCATAATGGCGCTCTTGTACCGGCACACCGTTTAGTGCCAATCGCGCCAACCGATGTGCTTCTTGGAGGCGACCTGCCACAAGCAAGCGGCGAATCTCCGGCAAATGCTTCAACGCATCCGGATTGTTGCGATCACGGGGACCACCGTACCAGACAGAGTCCTCATTCACCTGTAACCGCTCCCGCTCGGTACGACCAAACACCATCGCGCCTAGACGTCCGTTTCCAAGCGGCGACGCCTCATTCCAATCCGTAGCCGGTGCGCGATACCAGATCATATTGTGGCTCATCAACATTACTCCTTTCGAGAAAAACACCCCCATATGGGCAGCGGTAAAGCTTTCTCCAAGGAAGTGTCTAATATATTGCTGATAGGAGCTGCTTCGCCCGCTAAACAGACCGGCGGGGGGACCATGGCAATCAATAAGCACAAAACGATTCACCTTCAGGATGTTATCAGCATCCGCTTCAACCAATCATATGCTTTTTCGCCGTTAATCTTGTGGCCGCCGGCAAACAGATTCGCATCCAGACACTCTTTCGCCCGATAGTATCCATAGATTTGTTTTAACTGGGAGAGAGCCACTTTCACTTGATCAAGGGGAAACAAATGATCAGCGGTGCCTGCTTCGATAAAAAGGGGACGGGGTGCGATTAAGCCGATCATCTCCGGCATCTCGGCATTATGGAGAATACCGGGCAGATAATTGTCGAGGCAGTGGCGGCGGGCCATGATGCTGCCGGCGAAGGTGTTTGTATATCCGGAAATGACCGTCGCCGTAATCCGTTTATCCATAGCCGCAGTCAAGGCGGCGATCATCCCGCCGGTGGAAAAACCTATACAACCGATTCTGTCGGCATCAACCTCTGCTCGCCCCTGCAGATAATCAAGGGCCCGCATCGCCTCCGCCACTCGTAAACCGGCCAAGGTGCGTCCAAACAGCAGCAGCTGCGAGGCGAGGCGATAGCAGGAGTTTTCACCCGGTTTTGCCTCCTTATCTTCTTTCAACCTGCGGTCACCGAAGCCGATGTTCTCCGGAACGATCACCACCAACCCCCGCTTTACCAAGGACAGCGCAAAGCGGGAGTGGCTTCCCTCCTCCCCGCTTTCCGTTCCATCCGGATTTAACCCAACCGCTTCTATGCTGCCATAACCGTGCCCGTGAAGGGCTAATACGGCGGGAACGCTTCCGCGTCGTTCCTTTGGAATCAACACATACGCCGGTACGCGCAGATGCCGCAGTGACGTATATTCCACCCGTTCCCGGATAAAAGCGGGATACTCCTTTTGTTCCAGCCGGACAGGACGAAGCTCCGGCGGTGAGGGATCGTGAAAGTCGCCGAGAGCCGCCCGCACTCGCTCTTTGATCTGTTCCCGTTGTTGCTCCCAACCCTGTTTGTGCCGCTCCGCCTCACGTTTCATCTGATACTGTTGCGCCAATTGTTCCAGGTAGTGATCAGGCCGCCAATTCGAAGTCATTCTGCCCCCTCCTTCCACGCATTCCTTCAATGCGCCTTTCGCTCCAGAGCATCTGGCAATCGATATCGATTGGGAGGGAAATTTCCATAAAAGTGTTACACTCAACTAATTTAAGTCTCATTGCTCTTGTTGTTTGCAAAGTGACATAAGAACTGTCCGCTTTTCGCTCCCGATTATGGGAGCGGTGGTACGGTTATATTTTTTATAATCAAGCCCTTTCGCGTGATCCAGAATCCATTGTCTTCGCGACCCACAATCGATCACCGCCTCGATCCGCTCTGCACTCCTTCCACCTGAAGCAACTCCGCGATGGAGACGGGACGGTGTTCTTTAACCGAGCGCCAGACGGCTTCCCCTGTCGCTACCGCCAAGGCGCCGTCTTCACTGTTGGACAAGATCCGATACGGACGTGCCGGGTCATCCCCTAAGAACAAGTCTTCCTGTAACACGGGATCTCCTCCGCCGTGTCCGCCTTCCCGTTTGACCACATGGATGATCTCTTTCGATCCAAACAGCGGGAAGTAATCGACCGTCTGCTCTGGAAAGGGAAAAGGAACACGATTGGGCACATGATACTCCGTCGTTTCCAGCCGTCCTTTTGTCCCGTTAATCGCCAAACGGTATCCTTCATAGGGCAAAGAAAAGTTGATCGAATAACTGAGCAGGGCACCACCGTCATATTTGATTGTAGCCGTGTACGTATCCTCGATATCGATTTCCCCGTCAAACATGCATTGGTCGGGGCGATAGTCGCTGTATTGTTCCGCCGCAGCCACCCTAGCCGAACTGGAGAGGTGATCATCTTCTACTTGGGTATGTTGACTGCGGGAATTCCAGCGGCGGTAGTAGGCACAATGCAGTTTGTCCGTACAGGTGGCGCAAACCCGCCCTTCCGCTTTGCGCGGATTCCACTCTCCCTCCGGCCCATAGTAATGGAGGGCACCGTGGGCAAACACTTCCACTGGCTTCTGATCCAGCCACCAATGAACCAAGTCAAAATGGTGGGAGCTCTTGTGAATCGACAAACCGCCGGAAAATGTTCGCATCCGATTCCACCGCTGAAAATAGCTGGAACCGTGATAGGTGTCGATATACCAGTTGAGATCGACAGAGGTGATCCGCCCCAACTTACCCGCCATCACCATCTCTTTAATTTTGGTATGAATCGGGCTATAGCGATAATTAAAGGCGACCATCACCCGACCCTTACTCTCTTTTTCCGCCGCTAAAATCCGGCGACAATCCGCTGCTGTCGTCGTCATCGGCTTTTCGGTGAGAATATCCAAATCATAGGTTAACCCGTTTACAATGTAATCGGCGTGAGTATCGTCCCTACCGGTCACAATCAGCACATCCGGTTTGGTTTGCGCAATCATCTGTTCAAACTCCTGTGGCGCAAACTCCGGTACCTCTTTCAACTGAGAAAAGCGATGTTTACATACCTCATGCCGCCGTGGATCGCGATCCAACAGCGCGACGACAGCACTATTTTGACCGAAGCGCTCCAGCATGGGCGCGATAAACATCGACATCGCTCGGTTACTGACACCGCAGACTGCATATTTTTTTACGCTCAAGGCCTTCACCCTCTCCTTTAATCTTTGATTGAACCTAACAGTGCCCCTTTAGCAAAATACTTTTGTAAAAAGGGATAAACCAGCAGGACAGGAACGGTGGCAACCACGATCACGGCCATTTTCACCGTCTGTTCCGGCGGAGCGACAAAATCGGGATCAAAGGCGGCACCGTCCACGCTCATGCCGGAGGCTAAAATGACGATTTGCCGCAAGACGACCTGAATCGGCCATTTGGTGGGATCGTTTAGGTACAAGATGGCATTCATATACGTATTCCAATAGGTAACGGCATAAAACAGCGAAATCGTGGCAAGAACTGGCTTGGATAACGGTAGAACGATGCGGAACAGAATGCCGATATCGTTACATCCGTCGATTTTGGCCGCCTCTTCCAAGCCGGCGGGGAGGTTTTGAAAAAAATTGCGCATAATGATCAAGTTAAACGCGTTGATGGCCGTCGGAAGAATCAATGCCATATAGGAGTCGATCAACCCCATCGCCTTGACGACCAAAAAGGTGGGAATCATCCCGCCGTTAAACAGCATGGTGAAGACAACCATAAACATAATCACCCGTCTGCCATCCAAATCCCGGCGTGACAATCCATATGCCATCATCGTCGTTAAAAACATACTAAATAAAGTTCCTATGATTGTAATCCCGATTGAAACAAACAGACTGCGCAAAATCGTATCTGTAGAAAAGATATAGCGATAGGCATCCAAGGTAAATTCAGTCGGAATCAGCAGAAACGATTTTTGCGTCACTTCCTTTACTGTGGCAAACGAACCGGCGATCACATGGATAAAGGGTAAAATCGTCACCAATGCAACCACTGTCAGTAGGATATAGTTGAAGATATCGAATAGGCGGCTGCCCCATGTCTTATCCTGTACCACGATCCATCACCTCCTTTTTTAATAGACGCCCTCTTCGCCGAATTTTTTAGCTAAGCGATTGGCCAATACCACCAAAATCAACCCGATAATCGATTTAAAGAAGCCGACGGCGGCGCTATAGCTGTAGTTCCCTTGTTGTAATCCGGTGGTATAAACAAAGGTATCAAAGATTTCCGCCACGTCACGGTTCATTGGATTCAGGAGCAAATAAACATGTTCAAAACCTAGCTCCAGAATATCCCCGATCTTCAAGATGAGTAGAATCACAATCACGCTGCGAATCGCCGGTAAGGTAATGTGCCAGATCTGACGAAAGCGTCCGGCACCGTCCATCCGTGCCGCTTCATACAGTTGCGGGTCGACCGCTGCAATCGCCGCCAAATAAATGATCGTACCCCATCCAGCTTCCCGCCAGATCACCTGTAAGATATACATCGGTCGGAACCACTCGGAACTGAGCAAAAAGTTGATTTTTTCAAAACCGAGCATGGCGATCAGATCATTGATAATCCCACCGTCCTTGGTCAACATCACAAAGGAGATGGAGACAATGATCACCCAGGACATAAAATGGGGAATGTAAACCATCGTCTGGACGGTGCGCTTAAAAAACTGCAACCGCACTTCGTTTAACATCAAGGCTAAAATAATGGGAATCGGAAAGAAGAAAAGTAGATTAAACAGAAACAGCAGCAGTGTATTTTTAAAGATGGTCCAAAACCATGGATCGGAAAACAACGTACGGAAATGTTCCAATCCGACCCATTCGCTCCCCATCACACCCAGATAAGGTTGATAATCTTGAAACGCAATTACCAACCCCCACATGGGGGCGTATTTAAAGATTAGGAAATAAATCAGCCCTGGGAGGATCATCAGATAGAGCAGCTTGTTTCTGTCGATCCGTTTCCATAATTCTGATCTCATTTTTCGTTTGATCACCGTCTGTTGGTCAATGGCGGTTTGGCTTTTCATTTTATTTCCCCCTCTCAAGCGTAACGATTACTTCGACTGCTGGTACGCCTCGTTGTATTCCGCTATGATTTTGTTTCCGCCTTCCTTTTTCCAGCGCTCCACTGCTTTATCAAAGCCCACTTGATCGATCTCCCCCAAAATATACTGATAAGTTGCGTCTGTAATAATTTCCCGCAATCGCACCCCATGTTCCGCATCGGTATCCGAATCCAGTGGAGCGGTTGGATCATGGATGATAAAGTTGTGGTTATCCTTGATCCACTCTTCCGCTTTTACCTTTACATCCAGGGTGTAATGAGCCTCTAACATATCGGTCGTCTCAGGGCCACCCACAAGCATCCCCGTATAGGGGCGTACCTCGCGGTTGAGTAACGCTCTGTCTTCAACCGGATTAGCCTTTCCCTCCACCCGATGGAAATGGATGCCTTCCATACCGTATTGCAGCAGATTGGCATGCTCCGGTGCCATCAACTGGTCAAAAAAGGCGAGGATTTTTTTTAGCTCCGCTTCCGTTGTAACGGAGGATTTTGGGAAAAGGATAACCGTGCCGTAACCGGGAATCGCCCATATTCCTAAGTCACCCGTGGGACCTTTGATGCGATTTTGTACATCCAACTCAACATCGGGATTGGTTTTAACCGCATCGTCATACAAAAATGCGACATCCCCCATCGCTCCGATATAGACACCCGCTTTGCCGGAGACGAATCGCTTCATTTGTTCCTTTTTGCTAGTTACCGGAAAATCTTGATTGATGAAGCCCTCACGATGCAACTTGCGGAAAAATTCCATTGTATCGATATAACTGGGGTGCATAAACTCCGGCAGTAAGCGTCCGTCGATTTCACCCCAATTGTTGGGGGTGCCAAAGTATGAACTGACGGTTTTAAACGCCCCGTAAACGAGATCATTGCGGTCCGATAAGCCAAAAGTGTCGTGCACGCCGTTTTGGTCGGGATCGTTTATAGTAAACTGCTTCAACATCTGATACAGATCATCAGTCGTGGTGGGAGCGGATAGGCCCAGATTATCGGCCCAATCTTTTCGATAGATGATCCCTTGCCGGGATAAGGGTCTTTCCTGATAAAGCCCATAGATTTTTCCGTCCACTGATGTGTTTTGCAGCACTTCCGGATTTAGATTGCGTAAGTGTTCATACTCATCCAAGTACGGGCCAATCTCCCAAAACTGCCCTCCGCGAATCGCATCTTTTAACAACTCATAGGTAGCCTGATTTTTCATAAAGACCGCTTCCGGTAATGTATCCGTAGTCATGGCCGTAAATAACTTCTCATTATAGCTGCCGTCGGGAACCCATTGAATGCGGATGTCGGTGTTGGTGCGTTCTTCCAAGAGCTCTTCGATCCAGGGATCGGGGGTAACCGGCGATTGCTGATTTACCATCATACGAAAAGTAAAAGGGGCCTTACCTCCCTCCTTTTGTAGGGCAGCTTCCTCCCGCCCACACCCGGATGATACCGATGTCAACGCCAATGAAAACGCTGCCACAATTGCCAACACCCGTTTGTTCATCGGTCGGAAGCCCCCTTCTTGATCGTCGGTTTAGTTTTAGCGTAACGGGCTGATGCCCCGTTTGTATATAATCATCGCCCCATATCAGACAGGAGTGTGCGGTGATAGAGGGTGGTCCAACAAGATGATCATGGTTGGAATGATCGAGGATTACTCCAACTCGTTTGGTTCAATTTACGATTGGTCTATTCAGACAGTTGCCTACCACTTATAAAGGAACGGTATGGTTGTCCCAAGTGCTGTAACCCACTTGCCACCAACTCCGCCACCCTATGGGCCCCCGTTTCATTAAAGTGAGTATCGTCCTGGAGTCCATTGGGATAATTGCGATGTTGTCCCGGTTCCAGCCAGGTAAACAGGTGTTTGCTTTTCTCCGGGCCGAGGGAAATGAATAACGCGGCGGTTCTCTGTTCCAAATCCAGCAGCGGAACACCCTCCGATTGTGCCAGCCGAGCCATAGCCCCTGGGTATTTGCCGTGGCAATCTTTTAGCTCCCCTTCTTCGTCGAAAGTTCTTCGTCGAACTGGTGTCACCAAAAGCGGTAGTGCCCCTTTTTTCCTGGCGGCATCCACATACCCCTGCAAATAGGAAACATAGGAGGTATCCGGGTCGGTATAGCGCGCCTCCTCCTGCTTGGCATCGTTGTGCCCAAATTGGATAAGGAGGAGATCCCCCTCCTGCATCCCTTGTTCCACCGCTGCAAAATGGCCCTCCTCGTGAAAGCTTTTACTACTGCGTCCACACAACGCATGGTTGTGGACCTCAATACCGTCATTGACAAAAGCGGGCAGCATCTGTCCCCACCCTGCCATCGGTGCTCGCTCATGCGGATAATCGGACACGGTGGAGTCGCCGATTAGAAAAAGGCGTGCGCTTTTTCCCATGGATGTCACACTCCTTTTTACTGTTGGTTTATCAGGCTATCGGCTCGAGTGTAGGCATCCGTTTGAAAACGTTGGCCGTAGCGGTTTGTCGATGTGCTTTTCATCGTTTGCACAAACACATGCTCTTCAAAGTAGCCCGTTTTTTCGGCGGTTCTCAACAGAGATTGAGGCCATTCTCCCGCCCAACGATAGCCGTTTCTCCGCTCTTCCTCGATTTCCAGAATATCATGTTTGATCACGCCGTCCCGCCCGGAGAAGATCGGCAAATGGGTTCCAATCTGATAAAAGCGATACCATGTACCGGCTTGGGGATCATCGACGAAATAGACGTTGTTGGGATCAGCGTGAATATATTTGACTCCTTTAACCTGAGCTTCCTCAAACCACTCCAGTGCGCCATTAGCGGCTCGTTTCACCTCATCGGATGAATCCGGCAACGCCATCAACAGCTTTACGATTGGTATCGACTCTTTACCGGATATGGACGGATGCTCATATGCACGTCCCTCCCGCGGCTCATACGTGACCGGATCATGCTGTGCACACCATGCTGTCAAATGGTCGTCCACTTCAATCTGGGAGGCTACGATATAATCAACGCCTTTATCATAAGACTTTTGCAGGCGCTCTCGGTATTCGTCGTCAATAATATCGTTGTCAAAGGGGTATTTCTGCTCAACGACATCCTTGATTAAATCCATCGCTTGTACCATCGCATCATCGTTAAAAGTGACATAATTGGAATAGCCGACAAAAGAGCCGTTTTCTTCGTTACCCCGTTTCGGATACACTTGGGGGAAACCGCCGCTGGGATATTGCATCGTCAACAAGAAATCCAATCCTCGCTGTACACTCTGCTTTAATACTTCCTCCTCGGTTTCACGATACACCCCGGCGATAAAGCGGATCTCCTTGATGGTGGCGTCATTGTCGATCGATCCCAACTCAACCTCGCCGTTCAGCTGTTTGGATCGTTTTTCCTGTCCATCCCAATAACGCTGATACTCTTCTTCCATGCTTTTGGTCCACCCACCGTGATCCATCTGCCAGGAGATCAAATAATCCGCTTTTTGTCGATCTTGTGCCAGATTCCCGGGATACTCCTGTTCCGGTTGTGGCAGCCGGTATTTGCCATTCTCATCCAGCTTTTCTGCTGTTTTTAGCACAATCGCGGTGTTGCCCAACCTATTGACGCCGATCCCTACTTCCGTGATCGTCAGATCGACAAAGTCGGGGGACAAATTCGCCCATTGACCGGTAGCGGCCATGAAACGTAAATCGTTGAGATCAATTTGATCAAAAGGACTATTTAATGAAATGATCAAAGTGTCGGTATCAACCGCATCGACACGCACAACCTTGGCTGATCCTTGGATAGGGCGAATATCGGCCAATTTTTCCAAAATCGCTTCCATCTCGTTTCGCTTCAGAACATGTTTTGGCCCAAATCCCGGCTTCTCCCCCATATAGCCCGTTTTTTGCGCCTGTTCGATATAGGAACGGCTCCAATCCGGCACTTCCGATCGATCAGCGGAAACACGTTCCGAATCCTTTGCCGACGACCCTTGCAGCAGACGACCAAGGATCACCGCTGCTTCCCAGCGGGTTATCGGCTCTTCCGCTCGGATCGTCCCATCTCGATATCCGGATACATAACCCGCTTTTTGGGCCGTCTCCAGCACGGAGATATACCAAGTATCCTTCGCGACTTCCCATTGATCTTCCGCAACTTTTAGATTTTTGTATCGGTCTTCTTCCTCTAAGCCAAACCAATGGTTGACCAAAGCAAAAAATTCGACTCGGGTCATGGTCCGATTTGGTTTCAGGTCCTTTATTTCCATGATTAAACCGGCATCGCGCCATCGTTTGAGGGGCTCTTCCGACAACCGTTTCCCCATATCCATTTCTGCGATGTCCGTGGCCTTAGCCTGCCCATATCCCGGTGGAACAACCAATATCATAGCGATGACCAGCAACAGACTAAGTCCCTTGACCATTCTGTCTCGTTTCATGAAAATTGCCGACAGGAGAGTTGTCGATCATTGTTAAAGAAATGTTTGCGTTGCTCCATATCCCCTTGTCGAAATGGCTTCAAGCAACGACTTTTTCTCCTGTCGTCCCTCCTTTCGATTTTGATTTCTATGGAAAGGACTTCGGTGAAGGAAGTGTCCAAGGGAGTTACCCTTCACCGAAGTCTTGCTATTCTACTTGCTCTGTTTTTTAAACGCCTCGTTGTACTCCTTGATGATTTGGTCGCCGCCATCTTTCTTCCAATTTTCCACCACTTTGTTAAAGCCTTTTTCATCGATCTTGCCCACCATAAACTGGTAGGTCGCATCGTCGATCATCTCTTGCAGACGCGTTCCCTTTTTCAATTGCGTGTCGGAGTGGAGGGGAGCAGCTGGGTCATTGATCAAAATTTCATTGTTGTCTTTTACCAGCTCCTCCGCTTTTGCTTTCACTTCTAATTCAAAGTACGGCTCAAGCATATCGATTGTCTCGGGACCTCCGACAACAAGCGCATTGTACGCTTTCACTTCACGATCGAATTTGCCCTGGTCATCCGTCATTTCGGCTTGGTCGTCCACCAGCTCATAATGCTCACCCTCAACACCATACTGCATCAGGTTAGCCAGCTCTGGGCTCATCAATTTATCATAGAAAGCTAACACTCGTTTCAAGTCTTCTTCGGTTTTGATGGAGGATTTGGGGAACACAACAATTCTACTGTATCCGGGAATGGACCAGATGCCCAACCCTTCCGGACCTTCGATTCGGTTTTGCACATCCAATTCGATATCGGGGTTAATCTTTACCGCATCGGTATGCAACGAGAGAACATCACCCATCGCACCGATATACATCCCTGCTTTTCCGGTGACAAATTGGTTGATCTGGTCTGTTTTACTGGTTACCGGAAAATCTTGATTGATCAAACCTTCCTTGTGCAATTGACGAATAAACTTCATTGTATCCATATAGCTGGGGTGCATAAATTCAGGCTGCAATTGCCCGTCGACCTCACCCCAGTTGTTAGGCGTGCCAAAGTAGGAACCGACGGTTTTAAACGCACCATAGATCAAATCGTTGCGATCGGTTAGTCCAATGGTGTCGTTTTTGCCGTTTTGATCGGGGTCATCATTTGTAAACGCTTTCGCCATCTCGTATAAATCATCGATTGTTTCTGGTGCAGACAATCCCAGATTATCAGCCCAATCTTTACGGTAGATGATGCCTTGGCGGGAAAGGGGCCTTTCTTGATAGATTCCATAAAACTTCCCATCTACCGCCGTATTTTTTAACACCTCTGAATCCAAATTGCTCAAATGCTCATACTCTTCTAGGTAAGGTCCAACCTCCCAAAATTGACCGCTACTCACAGCATCTCGAAACTGGGATGAGACACCCATATTCCTCATATAAACGGCTTGAGGTAATGTCCCTGTCGCAAAGGTGGTACTCACCTTTTCATCAAAACTTCCATCCGGCACCCACTGGATCTTAATCTTTTCCCCTGTTGCTTCTTCCAGCATCTCTTCAATTTTGGGATCGGGAATCTCCGGCGTGTGCAAAGAAGTCATAATGGTGATCTCATCTGATGAGGCGGCATCCTGCTGTCCACATCCGGCCAATGTACCTCCGAGCAAGGCAAACGTCGATAAAATGGCGAGCGTTTTTTTTCTACTTTTGCCCATGTGAAAAACCTCCCTTTTATCCCATCTAATTTAAACCCTGTTTCTAGCGCCCCATCAATAATGGTTGTTCGGGTGGTCGGGTACAGATTTCTGTCTTCGATACCGGATAGGGTCAGTTGTCGCGGAAAAAGCTTTCGGTGAGGGTAACTGTCCAAGGGGACATACCCTTCACCGATGTGTTGCTATGCTACTTGCTCTGTTTTTTGAACGCTTCGTTGTACTCCTTGATGATTTGGTCGCCACCATCTTTCCTCCAGTTTTCCACGACCTTGTTAAAACCTTTTTCATCGAGTTTGCCCACCATAAACTGGTAGGTCGCATCGTCGATCATCTCTTGCAGGCGTGTTCCCTTTTTCAGTTCCGTCTCGGAATGAAGCGGAGCGGTCGGGTCTTTGATCAAAAATTCGTTGTTGTCTTTTACCAACTCCTCCGCCTTCGCTTTCACTTCCAATTTGTAATAGGGTTCAAGCATATCAATGGTGCTGGGCCCTCCAACAACAAGCGCATTGTACGCTTTTACTTCACGATCAATTTTGGACTGGTCATCTGTCATTTCGGCTTGGCCTTCCACCAGCTCATGATGCTCACCCTCAACACCATACTGCATCAGGTTGGCCAGTTCCGGGCTCATCAACTGATCATAGAAAGCTAACACCCGCTTTAGCTCTTCTTCGGTTTTAATGGAGGATTTGGGGAACATCACCACACTACCGTATCCGGGGATGGCCCAAATGCCCAATCCTTCCGGACCTTCTATCCGATTTTGTACCTCTAATTCGATATCGGGATTGATTTTAACCGCATCATTATACAACGAGATGACATCACCCATGGCCCCGATATACATCCCTGCTTTTCCGGTGACAAATTGATTGATTTGGTCTGTTTTACTGGTTACCGGAAAATCTTGATTGATCAAACCTTCCTTGTGCAACTGACGAATAAACTTCATTGTATCCATATAGCTGGGGTGCATAAATTCAGGCTGCAATTGCCCGTCGACCTCACCCCAGTTGTTAGGCGTGCCAAAGTAGGAACCGACGGTTTTAAAGGCACCATAGATCAAATCGTTGCGATCGGTTAGTCCAATGGTGTCGTTTTTGCCGTTTTGATCGGGATCATCGTTTGTAAACGCTTTCATCATCTTGTATAAATCATCAGTCGTTTCCGGTGCAGATAATCCCAGATTATCAGCCCAATCTTTGCGATAGATGATGCCTTGGCGGGAAAGGGGCCTTTCCTGATACAGACCGTAAATCTTCCCATCCACAGCTGTATTCTGTAACACTTCCGGATCCAGTTTATTTAAGTGCTCATACTCATCTAGATAAGGGCCGATCTCCCAAAATTGACCGTTGCTCACAGCATCCCGGAATTGGGATAAGACGCCGAGATTCCCCATATAGACGGCTTGTGGAAACGTCCCAGTTGCAAATGTGGTGCTTAACTTTTCGTCATAACTTCCATCCGGGACCCACTGGATCTTAATTTTTTCCCCTGTCGCTTCTTCCAGCATCTCTTCAATTTTGGGATCGGGGACTTCCGGTGTGTGTAACGCCGCCATGATGGTGATCTCTTCTGATGAGGAGGCATCCTGCTGTCCGCATCCGATCAATGTACCTCCGAGCAAGGCAAACGTCGATAAAATGGTGAGCGCTTTTTTTCCGTTTTTGCCCATGTGTCATACCTCCTTTGATACCCTCTACTTTAAACCCTATTTCCGGTAGGGAGCCCAGCCGTCGTCACCGGCGAGGTAGTGGCGTGGGGTAAATTGGCTAGCTTCACGCGGCTCCATCTGCGGACGATCCGGTCCGTTTCCGGCCCCCGGTCCCCGGTTGTTATATTCAGCAAACCGTGCTTCCTGCCACGGCCAGCCGCTCATATCGGTCCAAGGTGCGTCGCGAATATGATCGTCCAACCACGAATTGCGAATCAATACCTGCGCCACTGCTTCCGGATCGCCGCTGGGGTGCCAGGGACGGCCCAGGTAGTAGCTACCCGTGAGCGCATTGCTGGTGAAGCGGCTGTGCGTAAACAAAAATCCGTAAGGATTGGATAAGCTAGTGCTGGCTGCGGTCACGTAGCCCCCGGGTGTCGCGCCATCACGGGCGAGAGCGTGGATCTGACAGTGATCGAATACGGCAGTACCACGTCCAAAAATAAAGTCCACATCCCCTTCCACATAACAATTGCGCAGATAGGATCGGCTGATTTTATCCTTGGATGGGGTGTCGAGCAACAAGGTGTCCTGATTGCCGATAAAGCGCGTCTCTTCAAATACAGCGCGATCCCCCACTGTCCTTACGGCAACCGCTTGATGGCCAGGCTGATCCGCATGCTTCTTCTCATCGAAGTCGTTGGCGAAGGTTACCCCCTCAGCGCGAAAATCGTTGGCGTAGATGTTGGCAGTAGCACTTCGGCTCGTGCCCAGAGTCGTACCGTATGGCGTACTTGTCCCCGCCGCGTTGTCGTAGGTGATGACGACATCTTCCGGATTGCCGCTAGCACCTTTGATGATGACAGTTGGTTTATCCGGCCACACATTGAGGAGTTCACGATAGAGGCCCGATTTCACCAAGATGGTTACCGGTGTTGGCGAGTGGCTGGGCACAGCGCCGATGGCATGCTGGATGCTGCTAAAATTACCACTGCCGTCCAAAGCGACAACCATCGTGTCACCCACTTCCGGGGGTGCAGTCGGTTCCCCGCCGCCGATCTCCGCCTGAGGGCCGGCACCGTTGCTGACGATGGTAGGGACTTCATTAGCGGAATCAAGCTTATAATCGTAAAACTCCTGTGGAGCAAACGCCTCTCCCTGCGCCTCACGTAAGCCCCGTGAGTTGGTGACAACATTGCCGCGGGAGACCAATTCCGCCTCAGGACTGTGTAAGTAAGGGTCCGTCACAGAATCAAAGTAGCTGTTTTCCAACACCATCTTCGTCTTTCCTCGTGCCCAAGTCCCATAGCCGGAGATATTTTGCATGTAATTGTTATAAAAGTGGGCGTGGGAGAGATTATCGGCGCTGGGATTGCGCTCGTGGGTATTGCGGAACCAGTTGTGGTGCAGGGTTAGCTTCGCTGTGACGTTGTCCGTCCAGCCGATGCCCATCACTTTGGTGTGATCGGCAAAAACATTCCAGGAGATGGTTACATAGCTGGTATCCTTACGGCTATCGATCATGCCATCGCCCAGACGCTCAAAGCGGTTGTGATCGATCCAGACATGATGAGCGCCATCCATACGGATACCGTCATTGTCGTTCTCCTTGCCGTTCCAGTCCCCAGGAACATAGGAGTCGCGGAAGGTGAGATTGCGAATGATGATGTTATGTGTGCCGTTGAGAAAAAAACCTCCCTGCACAATCGCTGCCTGATCACCCAATCCAATGATCGTTTTGTTGGAAGCGACTCGGATCATCGTCCCTTTGGGCTCCACCACAATCGACCCATCCACCTGGATGACGACGGGTTCATCCGCTTCAGCGTATGTGCGCAACTCCTCAAAAGTGGTAACGGTGACGGTTTGACCGCCTGCTCCTCCGGTGGTACCTTCCAGCCCCAGCGCAGCTACCGAGGCAAAACCGTCGGGTGTGTCGGACCACGCACTTGCGGCACTTGCCTGTCCGCTACCGTTCCAATAGGCCGCCGCTGGCAGAAGACCAAAAAGCACCACAAGCGGTAGCATCAAGATCCGTCGCCATGAAAACAATGCCAAACTCTTGTGCCCCGATTGCTTAGTCCGCCACTGTCGCACCGTTGCGTCCGGGTGTTGCTCCAAGCCTTGGCGGACCGTGAACCGACGTAAGAGAACCCGAATCAAAGCGCGAACGTTTTTCACCTGGATCTCACCCCTGATCGGTCTTATTCGGTTGTCTGCATAACCTTCCGATTGATCCTTGTTGAGAACCTCCCTTTTTCATGATAAACTCTGTTCTCATCGTAATCCCTCTCACTCCATACTGTATATAATCATGACGACACATCGCCGACGGGGCAAGGCTTTACCACGATCGACCTAAGAATATGATCATGGTTGTAATCGCTTTCATTTCTATACTTTCACCCCGGTTGTTTCCCGTAGCGCATGCGGTATTGTCCCGGTGTCATTCCTTCACTTTTGCGGAACGAGCGAATAAAGTTTTGCGGGTTGTTGTAGCGCAATTTTTCGGCGATCTCCTTAATTGTCATCGATGTTTCGGTCAGCCATTTTTTGGCTGTCTGCAGGCGGTACTGGGCCAAATATTCACGAAAGGTCGTGCCTGTCTCTTTTTTAAATACGCTGCTTAAATAATTGGCATTGTAATGAAGCTTGTCCGCACATTGTTCAAGGGTGATATCTTGATCATAATTCCGATGAACAATATCGATCATAGCATCCGATAGATTTTGATATTGGGATTCCCGCCGATCCCGCAATATCCGAATAAGCGGTCGTAAGATCCTTTTTAAAAACCACTTTTCAATCTCCCGTGGCTTATGCATGGCGACCAATTGTTCATATAAGGAAGTGGATTCCTCGTTGATTTGATAGTGGGAGACCCCCATCTCCTGCATCCCCATGATAAACTCATGTAACAGCCGTACCAGCGCCATTTGATAGTCTTGAAAAGAAGGCTCTTCCGTTGTAAGCTTGGACAGCAACTGTTTCAAGAGATCCTCCGCTTGGGCCTCATCGGCGTTGGATACCGCTTCCAGCAAATCCTGAGCCAGATGGGCGGGATAAATATGCTGCATCACTTTTTTATCATGATGTTCCGGGTGGTAATGAATGATGACACTTTCATCCGCTTGTACTCTCCACTTCAACGATTCCACACTTTGACGATAAGCCGTATCCACATGGATCCATTGTTTAAAGGGTTGGCTAATGCCGATGCTGGCCTTCAGATTTAAGCTTTTTAGGATGTTTCCCTGAATCGTCTCACATATTTTATAGATATCATCTTCAAAGCGCTCCGCCGCTGAAACGTCACTACCGATCACTAGTGCCAAGGTTTGATCGTCGATGACGGGAACGAGGCGATTTTCACGCGGGACCGTCTCCTCCACCACATTTCCCACTGCAAACAGCAGCAATGCGAGATCCCGATCAGAAAACCGTTCATGGTCACCGGAATCAAGCTGAAGTGAAATAATCGAATGATGTTTCCAACGAGCGGTATACGGGGAAAAGCCGAGGGTTGACAGCTTTTCGGCGATTTCGTCGCTCTTCACTCTGCCTTGCAGTAATTTGCTCATAAAGAAGCTTTGCAGTTGCGGTAGGTGTTTCTGCACCTTTTGTTCCAGTTGTGATTGCGATAGAAATAGATCGGACATCTGCTCATTGATCAGTTGAAATTCGTTTTGTTTGGTTTCCTTCGCCAGCGGCATCCGTTCTTGAATCGTATGCATCAACTTCTGAATCGGCCGATACATGCGTCGCGATCCAAACCAGATGACGAGAAAGGAAATGCCGACGATCACCACACACAGGGTGAAGGAAAAAAGTCCGATCTGTTTGGAATCCACCGTCAATTCATCGATCGATACCAGCGAAATATAAATCCAATCATTAAATGGGGAACGCTGAAAGGTGACGGTAAAAGGCTTTTCATCGATGTTAACCTGAAACTGTCCGCTTTCCTTCTCTTCCCCCATTTCTAAATTTTTGACGTACTCTTTGTCGCGAAAAGAAGTACCCACAAGGGAATCGTCTTCATGTAAAATCACACGATAATCCTGGTCCAAAATGATAACCTTTTCAAAATCATTCTGGGCGCTTAACATCTCTTTTAGTTCACAGGTGGGGATATCAACTAAAAATAATCCATATTTATCAGTGCCCCGTACCGGTAGCTTCTTTACCAAACTAACCGTATAATCGCAGGAATGGGTTGCGTTTTCCCTGCTCGCTTTTACAATCCAGGCAGATGGATATGGTTTGTCTAAATAGGATAGCAGCGCCTCTCGCTCCGGGTATTCCCCTAAGCGGGATACCCCTTCATTTTGCAACACCCAATCTTTGCGCGCATTTACCATCGTCACATCGCTCACACGGGTATCAAAGGATTGCAGATGGGCCAGCTCTTTCCGCAAATCCCGATAAAGCCTAAACTGATATTCGTTCAAAGACTCTTGTAAGGCTTGATTGATCAACGTTGAATCGGAAATGTGGTTTAAGGTATGATCCACCGTCTTCAAGGTTTGTTCCAAGTTGCTACGAACCTGTTGGATGGTTTGAACCTTATCCTTTTGCACATATTCTTGGATCATATTGGAAGATTTAATATAAGAAAAAAAACCTAATACAATCACGGGAACCATGCTGACCAAACAACCGTAGAGGATCATCTTCTTAAAGAAGTTCAACGAATGTACGATTTTCAGCATCGTTCTCCTCCCCTTTTTCTATCCATTAAGATTCGATTTTTTGCACCGTTCTCCTCCTCCTTCAGCTATTGGTATTTGTCGCCATCAGCCGTTTACACCCGATCGATAATTGGCTGTATCCAGTATGATGAATTTCTATCAAGATGAAAAAAGGGACGGACATGAAATGCCCGCCGCCCTATACTGGTAAGTGCCTGCCTCAATCCGCTCCGGTGTCTTTTGCTGAGTGGCAAGCAGTAATTATTAAGTGAGATACCGTAGTCGGGATCACTCCCTCAGCTGAGCCCCTCCGTCTTCACTTTCAACCGCTCCATCTCGATACAGGCCATGATAAAAGCGGATACCGTCTTAGGATCATTTTGCCGGGTAGGTTCATTGACATAATATTCGTAGGAACCGTCGCGATAGGGATTTCCGCCTAACCCGGCGCCGCCGTTGCCGCGGTGAAGGTGAGTCGCCTCTTGTTCATCCACTTCCACACAGTGTTGCAACAGACCGTGAAAGCCTTTTTCAGCAGTTTCCCTTAAATTTGATGACAGGTATTTTTGACGCAATCCCTTAGCATAGGCATACACAAACATGGATGAACCGGATGCTTCCAGATAATTGCCCTTCCAGCCGTCACGATCCAGCACTTGATACCACAAACCGGTCGCATCGTCCTGAACATAGCGCAAGGACTGCATCATCCGTTCAAAGATACCGATGATCTGCCCCCTCTTTTCATGATCCCGCGGCAAATGATCCAACACATCTACAATCGCCATCGCATACCAGCCCATCGCCCGGCTCCAAAAATGGGGGGAACAGCCCGTCTCATGATGGGCCCATTTTTGTTCGCCGCTTTCATCCCAGCCGTGATAGAGCAATCCCGTAATCGGATCTCTCGTTTTGCTTTCTACCAGCAAAATCTGCCGGGCCGCATCATCCAGTCCCGCAGGGATATCAAAAGTTTTAGCGTATTCCGCCAAAAAGGGAGAAGCCATATAAAGACCATCCAACCACATCTGATAAGGATATACTTTTTTATGCCAAAATCCGTCTTCGCTCGTTCGCGGCTGCCCCTTTAATTGGGTGAACAACAAGTCTAACGCCTGTTTGTATTTCTCTTGGCCGGTTTTTTGGTACAGGGGGAACAACAGCTTGCCGGTATTGATCTGATCCAGGTTATACTCCTCCAAGTAATACGAACGAATCGTCCCATCATCCTGGATAAAGGTATCCATGTTGCGCTGAATATAATCAAAATACTGCTGATCGCCCGTATTCGCCCACACATCGGCAATTGCTTTTAGCATACAACCCCGCTCATAATGCCAGCGTTCGTCCGCATGGGGATCCTGATGGAGATACGGATATTTGCGCATATAATCCTTTGCGGTCTCCTGCGACCACTCCCACGCAAACGTCTTCGTCTCACCAATCACTAGACTCATCGTCGCTCATCCCCTTTTAACCGCTTCAATTTGAAACCAATCATAGTCGGCAAAACCGACATCCGTTCCCCGTTCCCGGCTAATACAAAAGATTGCTAGCTTCGCGCCTACCCACTTACCTTTTGTCGCAACAAAACTGGCACCAAGGGGTTGATAGTTTTGACCATCCTCACTAATGCTAAAGCGACAAACCGCTCCATCCTCAACAGTCACACGCAGATACAGCGGCGTTCCTACAGCCGTAGAAAAGGTGCGGACGACATCAACCGTCTCTGTCACTTCTGTTTCCGTTGCTTGTCCGGAAAAACGGACCACTCGCAAGCCGTCGGCATCCGATTGTAAATATAATCCCCCATACGCCTCCCCCATCACGGCCAATCCGGCTCGTTCCGCAGGAGACTTCGGATGAAACGATAGTTTTGCCGTCGCTTGAAACGAGGGTGCCGGAAATTTTTGCGTCAAGAGATTGGGGTCATGATAGTAGTAACCACTCTCCGTATTGGCACAGATGGCATGTAGGCGCAGATGACTTTCACGCGCACCTAGGGTATACCAATCCCGCTGCGGATTGGCCTGCCATTGCCACTGCAACCCCAACCGCTCCCCAGTAAAGTCATCGTCTGTCGGCGGCGCCGTGAGCGGCTGCTTTTGACCGGTATCCGGCTTTTTCCACTGCAAAACCGGTTCACCGATGCCGTCACCGTTGCTGTCTTTCCCCATCAGCGGCCAGTCCTCTTCCCATTGAACCGGCTGCAAATGGACGATTCGGCCGTAGGCACCCCGATCCTGAAAATGAACAAACCAGGATTCACCGGATTCCGTCTCAATCCAGCCCCCTTGATGGGGCCCGTTGATATCCGTATCCCCCTGATGAAGCACAATTTTATCCTCATAAGGCCCATCGATATTGGTTGCGCGCAAAATCGTCTGCCATCCCGTCGGTACGCCGCCCGCAGGGGCAAAAATATAGTAGTAACCATTTCGCTTGTACAGTTTGGGACCCTCAATGGTAGGATGAGAAGCATTTCCGTCAAAGATGATAGCGCCCTCATCCAACAGTTTGGTCCCATCCGGCGCCATCCGACTCAAGCCGAGAACGCTTTTAAAACCGATGCGGCTCTTGGCAAAAGCGTTCACCAAGTATGCCTGCCCATCCTCATCCCAATAGGGACAGGGATCGATCCAGCCCTTACCTTTTTTAACCTGGTGCAGAGGGGACCATTTTTTGAAAGGATCGTCGGTAGTGCTCATAAAAATACCTTCATCCGGCGTGGCAAAAAACACCCAAAAACGACCATTGTGATAACGGATACTAGGTGCCCACGCTCCTTCGCCATGGCGGGGCTGATCATAGCGGGCAAAAGGCAACCGCTCAAATACATAATTGATCAGCTGCCAGTTTACCAAGTCGCGGGAATGAAGCACGGGAATTCCCGGCATGTTGGTAAAGCTGGAAGCGACCATAAAATAATCCCTTCCGACGCGGATGACGTCTGGATCGGAATAATCTGCAAATAAAATCGGGTTTCGGTATGTGCCGTCATTGTTATCAGCGATCCAGATCCCGTTGCTGTTCAAGTGTCGTCACCTCATTTGTGCTGTTACAGACAGTTGTCGAAGTCCATGGTAATCGAGGGATAAAAGACGGCGTTGTATCGGTAACCGAGGGTGCAATTTGTGCTATAAGCCCTCCCTCGTTGGCTTCCGTTAAGCAGGACAGCAGACTCTTCTTTAACCGCTCATCAAACGGACTGGATGCGCTCGGCATCTCGAAATCTCTTAAGGCGGCATGATAGGGACTCCGTCTGCTGATAGACCTCTTTGTAAAGTGCAAACAATTGCCGATATTCCTCCACTCGGCTGGGATGTGGATCAAAGGTACGACCCCATTTTACAAATACCGCTGCACATTCATCCAAGCGATCAAACCAGCCGGCCCCCACCGCCGCCAACATCGCCGCCCCCATACCCGGTCCTTCTTCATGGCGAAGTGACACCATTTCCGCATTAAAGATATCCGCCTGAATCTGCAACCAGGTCTCGCTTTGGGCGCCACCGCCGATGGAAACAATGCGATCGACGCTCTTCCCCTGAGCCCGCAAAATCGCCAAACTTTCACACAAGGAAAAGGTGATCCCTTCCACCACACTACGTACCATATGAGCTTGTGAATGGGAAACGTCCAATCCAATAAAGCTACCACGGATATCCGCATCGGCATGAGGGGTACGCTCCCCTGACAGGTAGGGGGTAAATAGTAGTCCACCCGCCCCTGGCGAAATAGAGTCGATGGGAGCCAACAGGCTGTCATAGGATTGAGAGGGAGCGATCAGCTTGCGCAGCCACGATAAGCTTTGTCCCGCCGCCAAGGTTACGCCCATGGCATAATCGATTCCCGGAACTGCATGGTTAAAGTAATGGAGTTTACCCGTCACATCCCGCTCTCGCCGATCCGGCGACAGGATGACACCGGAAGTGCCGATACTACACAACGTTCGGTCTTCTTCCAGCACGCTCGCTCCAATCGCACCGCAAGCATTGTCAGCCCCGCCAGCAAACACGGGGGTGCTTGGCGTCAAACCAGTCGCTTCCGCGATCGACGGCAACAGCGTCCCTACACAGGCATGTGATTCCACCAGCGGCGGACAAATACCGCGGTCGATAGCCAAGGCGTCACACAGCTCCCTGCTCCACTCGCGGCGGGGAATGTCCAACAACAGCGTCCCGGCGGCATCGGAAAACTCCGCGTGAATGTTTCCAGTCAGACGAAAGCGTACATAATCCTTTGGCAGCAAAAAGACGGCAGCACGATCATAAAGATGGGGTTCATGTTTTCGTACCCATAACAACTTCGGCAGGGTAAAACCTTCTAGCGCCGGGTTTTTAGCGATCGCAAGCAGATGCTCCCACCCGACGGTCGCCTCAATCTCCCGGCATTCCGCGCTTGTGCGAGTATCATTCCATAAAATCGCAGGGCGCAACAGACGCTGTTGTTCATCGAGCAACACTAACCCATGCATCTGCCCTGAAAAACTGATACCGTCAACACTGGATGCCTCGACACCAGCAGCAGCCATCACCGCTTGTAGACAGTGCACCGTCTCCTGTACCCATTGCTCCGGATCTTGTTCCGAATAACCGGAACGAATACGCATGCTGTCAAAAGGGCGGGAGGCAGATGCCACCACCTCTCCCCCCTCGCTTACCAATAAACATTTGACCGCGCTCGTGCCCAGATCGACGCCGATTACATACCGCACCGGCTCACCACCTCCTGTGATCTACTGCCCCATCAGGTAACTTTAATCGTATAAGGAAGGGGTGGATATCCGCCTTCGCCCCAAGTGTGGCAGAGTCGCTCATTCGAAAATTCACCCCTCCCACCCGCCAGCTCATCTCCTTCCTCTCCTAAACTTCCAACAGATACTGGTTTAAGACCGCTTTTAGATATTCCTGTCGGCCGGAGCGGTTTTTAATTATCGGTTTATCCAAAATATACGCTTCCAACTTCTTAAAATCTGTCCGCCCCTCTATGATCTCCTTGCCGATCCCGCTGTGAAAACTGCTGTATTTCTCTGTGATAAACTGGTCCAATACCTGATCCTGCAACAAGCGGTAAGCCACTTTCAAACCAATGGCAAAGCTATCCATTCCGGCGATATGAGCATCAAACAGATCCACCGGTTCAAAGGAGCCTCTACGCATTTTCGCGTCAAAATTGAGACCCCCTTTCTCAAAGCCACCAGCCTTCAAAATCTCGTACATCGCCAGGGTGGTAGCATACAGATTGGTAGGAAATTCATCGGTATCCCATCCGACCAAGGTGTCTCCTTGGTTGGCATCGACAGAGCCCAGTATTCCGTTGATGCGGGCTACCCGCAATTCGTGTTCAAATTCATGACCCGCCAAGGTGGCATGGTTGGCTTCTATATTCATCTTAAAATGATCGACGAGGTCATACTTTTGCAAAAAAGCATAAGTGCTGGCCACATCATAGTCATACTGATGCTTGGTCGGCTCCTGCGGCTTAGGTTCAATCAGAAGTTGGCCCTCAAAACCGATCTCCTGCGCATAATCCACCGCCATCCGCAAGAAGCGGGCCATATTGTCCAGCTCAAGCGCCATATCGGTATTGAGCAAGGTATCATAACCCTCGCGCCCACCCCAAAACACATAGTTTTGCGCATCCAATTCCTTCGCCGTTTCCAACCCTTTTTTCACCTGTGCCGCGGCATAGGCATACACATCAGCATTGCTGGCCGTAGCCGCCCCATGGACAAAGCGAGGATGATGAAACAATTGCGCCGTATTCCAGAGCAGACGGACGTCATTCGTTTTCATATATTCCTTGATCAGGGCCACAATCTCATCGAGTTTGCGGTTGGTCTCCCGCAGTGTACTCCCCTCTGGGGCAATATCCCGGTCATGGAAGCAAAAAAAGGGAACTCCCAGTTTACTGAAAAACTCAAAGGAGGCTTCCACCCGCTTTTTTGCCAAATCCATGCCTGTATAGCGATCCCAGCTTCGAAGCATGGTACCGCTGCCGAAGGGATCCGATCCGTCACCGGTAAAGGTATGCCAATACGCCACCGAGAAGCGCAGATGCTCCCGCATGGTGCGATCACCCACCACTTCATCCGGATTGTAATGTTTAAAGGCGAGTGGATTATTGGAGCTTTTGCCCTCATAACCGACAGTCTCCACTTCTGGAAAGAAACTCACGCGATCACTCCCTCATAAAAATGGAAGATTCCATTTATTTAAACGACCCGATACCGACTGGAATCGCAGTCGTGAAAACCCTTACAAAATAATACAAACAAAGTTTTCGTTCCTCACAACAAATCACAATGTACAATTGTCTCGATTGATTACTGCGAATTTCTGTGAGTCGATTAACTCAATTTTGATATTAGCACATCAACTGTTTATTTGTCTATCGTATAAACAAAGTATATAATGGGGTTGAAATAAGGCCACTCTCTCTAAAGGTGCGGATAAAAGTGAATGTAACGGGAAACTATCAACTGGTTAAACGCATCAATAAATCGCTTGTATTACAAACCTTGCGCCACCGCTCTCCCCTTTCCCGCGCAGAACTGGCACAACTCACCGGACTCAATAAGACGACCATCTCTTCTCTGGTGAGCGAATTGTTGGATGAACAACTGCTCTATGAAAGCGGACCGGGCCAGTCCAAAGGTGGCCGTCGCCCCGTGATGCTGCATTTTAACGGAAACGCCGGATACGCCATCGGCATTGACCTGGGAGTCAATTATGTAGTCGGCATCCTAACGGATCTGAACGGCAAAATCCTGCGCGAACAACGGCTGCCTCTCCAAGATAAGGACTATAATCGCGTACTTGCACAAATCGACTCCCTTGTCACCACTTTAATGGCGGATATACCGGCCTCCCGCTACGGTGCAGTCGGCATCGGCATTGGCGTGCCGGGAATCGTCGATCCCGACGGGATGGTTTTGCTGGCACCCAATCTGGAGTGGAATGATGTCCAACTGCGCCACGATCTCTCCCAACGTGTGGAATTACCCGTCATCCTTGAAAATGAAGCCAATGCCGGCGCATACGGGGAGAAAATGTTTGGAGAGCACGCCAACGTTGATGAACTGATCTATGTCAGTGCCGGAATCGGTTTAGGGACGGGAATTATTATCGACGGCAAGTTATACAAAGGAGTCGGTGGATACTCAGGGGAAATGGGCCATATCATTGTTGAGCCTGATGGATTGAAGTGCCGTTGCGGCAGCCGTGGATGTTGGGAGCGATACGCATCGGAACAAGCGGTTCTAACATCCGCACAGCAATTAAAACGTGATCATCCTCACCTTTTTCCCTTCAAGGAGTCGGGGATCTCCCTTGAGCACCTAATCACGTTGGCAGAAAGTAAAAACGAGGCGGTTATCGCGCTTTTTCAACGGGTTGCTTATTATATGGGAATTGGCATCAACAACATCATCAATACGTTTAATCCCGAGCGTGTGATCATCGGCAATCGCTTGGCCACTGCCCAGCCGTGGCTACAGAAGACCCTCTTTGCCACCATCGATCACCGCACCCTTCACTTTCATCGACAAAACGTGACCCTCTCTTTTTCCAACCTGGATGATCGCTCTTGTTGCTTAGGCATGGCCTCCTTTGTAATCGAAGGTTTTTTTGAGGAGAGTCAGTTGTCGCTGGATCGTTTGCGATAATCGTCAGCTGACAACCCCTATCCTCCCGCTCCATAAACCCTCCCTGTTTTCTAACCATCGCGTTTATCATCAATTAGAACCTCTGAGTATTTATCCCCATGGCTGGTTACCTTATATAGGAAACCGCCATGGGGATGTGTATATTGATGGACATCATCAAACGATTTTTTTCAAAAAAAAAGCCAAATCAATCGCAAAATCATCACCATGATCATCCCGTATCCTCCGACTTTGAAGAAAATGTGCAGTATATTGAGGACGCACTTTACCAACCGCCGGATCTAAAGAAGAGAAACCTCCGATTCAATCAGCAAAAAGGCGTTCTAATATATTTGGACACCTTAACTGATAAAAAGCTGATCCAGAGCGATATTTTGCGTCCCCTGTTTGAAGTCGAGGAAGGAAAAATCGAGGAGATTATTCCCACTGTCGAGGTTAAGCAGATAACCGATCTTAATCTGGCATCAGAAAACCTACTGCGAGGAAAATGCATCCTGTTTTTGCAAGGGGTGAAGGAGGCATATGCGATCGATGCATCTGCCATGCATAAACGGGATATGAGCGAGCCTGAAAACGAAGGAGTCGTTCGCGGTGCCCATAACGGATTTACAGAGCAGTTAACCGTCAATCTATACAGTCTGCGCACACGTCTGGAAAATCCCAATCTGACGGTTCGCTATTTTGATATCGGAAGAAAGACAAAAACCCGCTTTGCACTGGTATTTATGCGTGACCTCGCCGCCCCGAAGCTGGTACAGGAAATCGAAGAGCGGCTCCAATCCATTTCCACCGATACCATCGTTTCCATCGGTTTTATCGCCGATTACATGGAGGATCACCCCAATTCCCCCTTCCCCCAATCGCTGTTTACAGAACGGCCGGATCGAACGGTCGCCAATCTGATGGAAGGCAGGGTTGCCATATTAGGAGAAGGAGATCCTACCGCTGTCATCCTGCCAGTCACTTTTTTCGCTTTTTATCAAAGCCCTGACGATTATAATAACCGCTGGATCGTCGGCTCGTTTATTCGGTTGATTCGGCTGGCCAGTTTGGTGATCTCATTTCAGTTACCTGCCATTTATATCGCCGTCGTCTCCTTTCATCCGGAAGTAATGCCAGTGGAACTGATCTATTCCGTGCGTACCGGTTTGGAACGAATCCCGTTTCCACCCATCGTTGAAGCCGGGTTGATGGAATTAACCCTGGAAGTGATCCGGGAGGCGGGGCTACGCTTACCGAGTCGGGTGGGACAAACCATCGGCATCGTCGGCGGTTTGGTAATTGGGGAAGCAGTGGTACAGGCAGGACTCATCTCTTATACCATGGTGATTGTCATCGCCATCACGGCAATCTCATCATTTGTCGTACCTTCCCATGAAATGAGTACCACGATACAAGTGATCCGCTTTCCCCTGATGCTTACCGCCGCCACCTTCGGTTTTATGGGGATTATGTTTGGGGTGATTATAACATTGATTCACTTATGCAAAATTCATTCCGTTAACACACCTTACATTGCGCCTGTCGCTCCTTTACGTATCAAGGATTTAAAGGACACTTTTGTCCGTTTCCCACTTTTTCGCCTCAACGAGCGGCCGCATGATCCCCATCCGCAACAGTATAAACAAGAGTCCGAATCAAGGGAGTGGGCGCGGGATGATCAAGGAAAAAAATAAAATCACCCAAGGTCAACTCATGTTTTGGATGATCCAGATTCAAGTGGAAGTAACTGTTTTACAGGTGCCGTATGTTGCTCACATCAAAGCCAAACAAAGCGCTTGGATCGCCATTCTAATCACAGGTGTATGTGCCCAGATTTTGATTCTATTGATTTGGTCCCTATGTGAACGATTTCCTTCCTCCCATCTGTTTCAATTTCTGCCGCAAATCGCAGGGAATTTAGTGGGGAAGTTGACGGGAATGGCGTATAGTCTTTATTTCCTTATAATGGGGTCTATTGTTTTGATGACCTTTCATGTGGTGATAGGGAAGTGGATCTTGATAAAAACACCGACGTGGGTAACCTCCTTCCTTTTATTAATTCCGGCAATCTATCTGGCGCGGGATCATTTGCGCACCATCGCCCGCTTTTTTGTACTGGCTTCCTTACTGTTTGTGTTTTTGATCCCGCCGATTTTGTATGCATTCAAATTTCTGAACCTCTCCTATCTGCTTCCCATCAAGACGGTAGGGTGGAAAGATATCTTAACAGGATCGTTGGATGTTACATTTGCTTTTCTCGGCTTTGAAACCCTGCTGCTTCTCTATACCTTTGTCCAGGGAAAAGGAAACGGCAAGTTAAAAGCAATATCCGCCGGTAACCTCTTTGTCACCCTTCTCTACATCGTGATGACAGTTTTGGCTCTTGCTGTTTTCAGCCCTGGGCAACTTTCTTATATCCCTGAACCGATTCTGTTTATGTTAAAAGGGTTCACCACCCCTGTCATCAACCGGCTCGATATTCTGTTTTTATCGGTCTGGTATGTAAAAGTGTTCACCACTTTTACCGCTTATCTGTATTGTGCAGCATACGGTCTGGGTCATTACTTCCACCGTGGCCAACACACCAAAGCAGTACCTTATGCGGCGGCTGTCTGTTATGTGTTGTCCCTCATCCCCTCCGACCCATCGATGCACGAATATATTTTAACGGGTGCCATCCGACTCAGTTTTCTGTTTACAATGGGTTTCCCGTTGCTGTTTCTTCTCCTTTCCATCCTGTTTAAAAGAAAGGAGGCGTCCCTGTGATGAAAAGGCTGTTCTTCTCGATCGCCGCCTGTTTGCTTCTGCTTTTACTACCAGGTTGTTGGGATCAGGATCTGCTCAAGGAAGCCAAATTGGTCTATGGATTTGCTTATGATATCACTCCCGATGGTAAATTGGTTGCTACCATCGCCTTTCGTGAAACGAAACCAGGGCAGAATCCCCTGCCGCGAAATGAAGTTTGGTCTTCCATGGCAAACACCCCGCGTCAAAATCGAGATCACTTAGATACACAAATCGGAGGCAATTACCGTTCCTATAAACAGCGGATAAGCCTATATGGTGAGGAGCTGGTAAAACGGGATCTTTACCCTTTGCTTGACGTAATTTTTCGCGATCCCAAAAATCCGGTAGATAACAAGGTAGTAGTGGTAAAAGGGAAAGCGACTGAGGTTTTACGATTGAAGCAAGTGGAGGAAACCATGGTAGCGGAATATCTGGAAAAGTTGATCGAGAGTATGGAAAATTTAACAAAAGTACCCCGTGTGACACCGCAGACGATATGGCCACTCATACTAGATCCAGGTCAAGATTTTGCCCTCCCTTATCTGACGAAGACCGACGGCGGCAAAGTGAAGGTGCTTGGGATGGCCATGTTTCACGAACGCCACTTTACCAAGCCCATGATTGGAAGCGATGTCACGCTGTATCTCCTGTTAAAGGGGGAGAGAGGAAAGACAACGCGGTTTACGGAAAAGGTGAACCCCAAAAGAAATCCCCATACCGAAAAGTACATCTCAATCGATGTAAAGAATGCGAAAAATAAAATGGATGTAAAAGTGCAGTCTGATCATCAAATCGATGTTGATCTCAACTTGCAGTTAAATGTTGCTATTGTTGAATATGCACCGGATCGTCTATTCAGCAATCGGGAACGGGCCAAATTGGAGAAGAAACTGTCAAAAGCGCTAACCAAACAAGCACACAAGGTGGTCAAACAAATGCAAGAGGCCGGTTTTGACGGTTTTGGGGTCGGTCGTCAACTGATCGCACATCATCCCGATGTCTGGAAAAAAGTGAATTGGTCAACCGATTACCGTAAAGTCCGTTTCCACCCTTCCGTCCAGGTTCAGATCATCGGCAACGGAATTATTGAGTGACCAGCTGACGGCCGGGCTGAGATTTCCGCCTTCGCTCCATGCACTTACCAATACAAATCTCGCCTTGGTCGCTTCGCGTGGCCAGAGTCGCACAAAAGGTAATCCATACCTCCGTGAATTTAATCGCTAAATGGCGCTAAATATGGCCTAGTAACAGAAAAGCTATACACAGCAACACCCCTAACCAGACCAATAATATCAAAGCGGCGGTAACCCAGTTTTTTGGCCTGGATTCCATCTTCTCCGCCTGTTGTCTGCTCTGCTGAAGAACATCGGCAGGGATCATACGCAAGGCGAGAGCAATGCCGAGGGGGAGGAGAACAAGATCGTCCAGATAGCCGAGAATCGGGATAAAATCGGGAATGAGATCGATTGGACTAAAGGCATAGGCGACGACGAGAGCGGTTAAGAGTTTGGCATACCACGGTGTACGCGGATGACGATAAGCAAAATAAAGCGCGTACAGTTCCCTTTTCAACTGTTTTGCCCATGCTTGGAGACGTTTCATCTGCTTTTCCCTTTCCGCTTCAAAAATGGTACAAACGGTCGCTAAACCATTGAATGATTTGTCATGCATATAGTATCAAAATAGCAGACATTTTCTATTTGAGTTTTCGCTTTTTTCTACCCCAAAGTGAAGTTATGCTTTACCTAGAAGTTCACAAAGGGGTGTTAGAATGAGAAGAAAATGGTTTGCTTTCGGTTTGGTTTGTATGATGGTGCTATCGTTTTTCTCCTTTGGTGTACCCACCAGTGAGGCAGCTACAGAAGAGGGATTATACTACGAAGGCAAAGCGACATTTGAATCTAGCGTTCAGTCAAAACCCTTCTTTTATAACGAAAAAAACGGAAATCTGCAATTGGATATGTGGGGTGAGTTTCGCAATGGGACTCCCAACTATGACTATATTGTCGTCAGCCTTTATGAAGCCGAGTCAAATATAAAGATGGGCAATTCGATCGCAATTCGTTGGGATGGTGATATCGCCTACTGGAATGTTCCCAGTGGGAATTACTACCTCAAGTTTGAAAAGCCCCGCGATGGTCTGAAGTATCACATGACATTTGAAGTATTTGAATACAATGGTTGAGTAACCGATTGAGCTTGTGAATTCCCCTCAGATATAAAATCTGAGCATCTGCAAAATGCAGACGCTCAGATTTTTTTGGAGTCCGATTTGGCTTACCATTCAGCTACGGTCCCATCATGGTTTCGCCATATTGAATTTTTCCAGTTATGGCCTGTACGGGCTGCTTCCCGCACCACCGCTTCATTCACTTCAATCCCGAGACCCGGTTTCTCAGGGATGGCGACAAAGCCATCGTGATAGTGGAAAACCGTCGGATCTTCCAGATAGTCCAACAGATCGCTTCCGCGGTTGTAATGGATGCCTAAGCTCTGTTCCTGTATAAAGACATTCGGTGTGCAGGCGTCCACCTGTAGACTGGAAGCCAGTGCGATCGGCCCTAACGGGCAATGAGGAGCCACCGCCACATCATATGCTTCCGCCATGGTGGCAATCTTTTTCACTTCACTGATCCCGCCGGCGTGGGAAAGGTCCGGTTGAATGATGTCCACGTATCCATCCGCCAACAATCGCTTAAACTCCCACCGCGAAAACATGCGCTCACCGGTTGCAATCGGCGTCGAGGTATAGCGGGCCACTTCCCGCAAAGCCTCATTATTTTCAGGTAACACCGGTTCCTCGATAAACATCAGATGATACGGCTCCAATTCTTTAGCCACCACTTTGGCCATCGCCCGATGAATCCGTCCATGAAAATCGACGGCGATGCCAAAATCGGATCCGGTCGCCTCCCTTACCGCTGCAACCCGTTCAATAATCGCCTCCACCTTGGCAAAGGAATCGATATAATGCATCTCCTCGGAAGCGTTCATTTTAATCGCTTTAAAACCTTGCCCTTTTTTCTCTGCTGCCGCTTGCCCTACATCGGAAGGGCGATCGCCTCCGATCCAAGAATAAACCTGAACCCGCTCCCGCGCCGCTCCGCCCAAAAACTCAAACACCGGCAGGCCGTACCGTTTGCCTTTGATATCCCATAAAGCTTGATCGATTCCGGCGATGGCACTCATCATAATCGGTCCTCCGCGATAAAACCCTCCACGGTATAATACCTGCCACATATCTTCGATCCGAGAAGGATCACTTCCGATCAAATAAGGCTCCAGCTCCTTTACCGCAGCAGCTACAGTAGCGGCACGCCCCTCCACCACCGGCTCACCCCAACCGACAATCCCCTCATCGGTAGACACTTTCAAGAACAACCAGCGTGGCTGAACAGGCAGCAACTCAATCTGTGTAATCTTCATCGATGTTTCCCTCCATCCTCATTGGTGGCTCAGCGACGCGTCTCCTCGCTCGCTCCTGAAATAAACCGCTCCAGCTCCTCCCGATCCGGCAGATTTTCGTAATCCCCTGTGCCGGTCACAGCCAAAGCACCCATCGCACACGCCCTTTTGACGGATTCCGCAACGGTCAATCCGTCCAGCATTCCCGATAGATAGCCGGCGGCAAAGGCATCTCCGGCGCCCACTTCATCCACCTGTTGCACGGAGAAGCCCTGTACCTTCCCTTCATCCTCAGAAGTAGCGTACCAAGCGCCTTCCGGCCCCAATTTTACCACTACCTGCTTTGCCCCGAGCGAGCGCAGCGCGAAAGCGATCGCAGCCGGTTCCTCGCTACCGGTCATCAGGACTCCCTCCCCAACGCCGGGGAGCACCACATCCGCTTTGGCTGCAATCTGTCGCATAACGGAGCGGGCTTCTTTTCCCCCCCATAATTTACCGCGATAGTTGGGATCGAACACAACGGTCATCCCTTGTTGTCGGGCGGTATCGACCGCAGCAAACACCGCCTCACGGCAGCTCTCAGACAGTGCTGGTGTAATTCCGGTCACAAATAGGATCTGGGCTCCCTGCCACGTCTCCCCATTGAGATCCGCGGTTGTGAGAGCGCTGGCGGCGGAACCGGCACGGTAATAGTACACCCCTGTTGCACCGTGGGCCTTTCGTTCTTTAAAGTAAAGGCCCGTCGGGCGGGTTTCATCAAAGATCACCCCGCTCACATCTACCCCTTCTCCACGCAACCCGCGATAAATGCCAAGGCCAAAGGGGTCCTTTCCTAGACGGCTAATCCACGAAACCCGATGTCCCAGACGGGACAAGGCGATGGAGACATTGGACTCCGCCCCTGCAATTCGTTTTTCAAAGCGCGAAACATTTTCCAATCGCCCAGAGCGTTCCGGATCCATTAATACCATGCTTTCCCCAAAGGTAATAACCGCCATCATGCTTTCTCCTTCCATCTCGTTTCCTATTTGGAACCATCGTTTCTTATTTGCTATAATTGTACTGTACCGTATAACTCCTCTGTTGAAAAGGGGGTAGCGCTTTCATAACATTGAATCCAAATTGACGGAGGTAACCAATGATCAAACCCAACCATCCCAAGTCCAAACCGTCATACGGCACATCGCTTTTAAAAGCCGCCACCATCCTGCAATGCCTCTCGGAAAGTGACGTTCCTCTTGGGGTTAGTGAGATTGCCCGTAAAACGGAAATCGGTAAATCGACTGTCCACAAGCTGCTGCAAACCCTTTCCCATGTGGGCTACGTCGAAAAAACGGAACAGGATGCGCGTTTTCGTTTAGGGTTCGCCTTGATTAAAATGGCGCACCACTCTCTGTCCCAGATGGATATTGTCCAAGCCTCGGCCCCTTTTTTGGCAGAGCTAAACGAAGAAACGGGTGAAACGGTCCACCTGGGTGTACTGGATAAGGACCAGGTCGTCTATGTAAATAAATTAGAAAGCCGCCGAACGGTGCGCATGTACTCGCGTATCGGCAAAACAGCCCCTCTTTACTGTACCGGCATCGGCAAAGCCCTTCTCTCCTGTTTTTCTCCGGAAGCGCTTTCCCGCTATCTGCAATCGGTGGAGCTTCTCCCTGTTACAGCAAACACCCTCAGCTCTCCGTCGGCGCTGCGACGGGAAGTGGAGGCCATTCAAAAGCGTGGGTACGCCATCGATGACGGAGAGCATGAAGAGGAAGTCCGCTGTATCGCTGTCCCTCTGAGCAAACACGGACACACCTATGGGGCGATCAGCGTTAGCGCCCCCCGTTACCGCATGGATGACAATGTCTTGCACCGTTTTCTCCCCATGCTGCAACAATGTCAACAACACATTCTACAACGCTTATAAATATAAAAAAGCGGATTGAAAGCGATTGCAAGCGGTGGTATACTCAGCCAAAAGAATCAGCCCTCGCACCTCCGTTGTAACAATAGGTCACGAGTAACCCGGCATTGGCCAAGCCAGACTTGTACGACCACCCCAATTCATCAAAGTGGCTTCGCCACTGAACCGATCTGTGGAGTTCTCCCTCATTCTGCGATGGGTTTTTCCACAGTTGAAGCGTGTAAAATACACGATTATTTGGGATTTTACTTGATATAGAAATCCATACAACCCGCGAAGGGGAGATATCATGTCATCTTCATGGTTAATTTTTAGTACACTAATCAGTATCTTGCTTGTGTTGTTCCTGGTAATGCGGTCAAAGTGGCAAGCGTTTGTCGCCCTGCTCTTTTCCAGTTTTGTCCTCGGCCTCCTCGCCGGCATGCCCGTCAGCGATATCATCGAATCGATTGAGAGCGGGATGGGCGGTACTCTCGGCTTTGTGGCGGTCGTCATCGGGTTGGGAGCGATGTTTGGCCGTATGCTGGAAGTCTCCGGTGGAGCGGAGCGGCTGGCACAAACACTGATTGCACGCTTTGGGGAAAATCGAGCACAGTGGGCGCTCGCTTTAACCGGCTTTGCCATCTCCATTCCTGTCTTCCTCGATGTCGCCCTGGTGATTCTGATTCCCATCATTTACAGTCTCGGTAAGAAAACGGGTCGATCGCTGCTCTACTACGGTATCCCACTGTTGGCTGGACTAGCCGTCACTCACAGCTTTATTCCGCCGACGCCCGGCCCCATCGCGGTCTCCGAAATCGTCGGCGCCGATCTCGGTTGGGTGATCCTGTTCGGTTTTATCGCCGGCATCCCCGCCACCATCTTGGCTGGTCCTTTGTTCGGCAGATATATCGCCAAAAAAATCCATGCGGTGGAACCGGAGTATATCCGCGCGAATCTGGATGAAGTCGACACCAGCAGGGAGTTGCCCAGCTTCCGCCTGATTATCACCCTGATCCTTCTTCCGCTGGTCTTAATTCTGGGTAACACCCTCTCTGGTGTGCTGTTGCCGGAAGGCGATCCCATCCGCACTGTGCTCACCTTTATCGGACACCCCTTTGCCGCTCTGTTGCTGGTGACGCTGCTCGCCTTCTACACGTTGGGGCGATTGCGGGGCTACACCAAGGAGGATGTGCAATCCATCGCCACCAAAGCGTTGGAGCCGGCGGGGATCATCATCCTGATTACCGGTGCCGGCGGTGTTTTTAAACAGGTGCTGATCGACAGTGGCATCGGGGAAATGTTGGGTTCTTATATGCAAGGCACGGGACTTCCCCCAGTCATGCTCGCCTTTTTAATCGCCAGTGTTATTCGGGTAGCGCAGGGTTCCGCTACAGTAGCCATGATCACCGCTGCGGGCTTAATGACTCCGATTATTGAAGCATTGGGTGTCTCCGGCCCTCATTTGGCCCTGGTTGTGATCGCCATCGCAGCCGGCGCCACTATCGCCTCCCATGTCAACGATTCCGGCTTCTGGATGGTTAGTCGCTTCTTCGGTCTGAGCGAGCGGGATACACTGCGCTCCTGGACTGTGATGGAAACCATTATCGCCCTTGTCGGATTTAGCGTAGCATTGATTTTAAGCTTTTTCGTGTAAGGATCCCCCTAAAATAGAAAACCCGACCGCGTTTACGGTTAAATCGCGGTCGGGTTTATTAAATACTTCCTACTTCTCTATCCATATTTAACCTTTTCGCGTCGAAAGTCTTCCACTTCTAAAGTGGCGACAGGAATGACGCTTTGCTCGCTATTCTCTTTGGGGATGCTTTGAGCAAACTTATCGATCTTTTTTGCAGGAAAGGAAGCCATATAAGTCGATATGATTGTTTCTGCACTTCTGATGGCAAGAAAACTCCGCCTCTTCGCGTTTGCACAGGCGAGGGAGGTTCATACGCCGGAATACGCCATAAACCCACCATCAACGGGAATGGTGATCCCCGTTACAAAACCGGACAATTCCTCGTCCGCCAACCATAACACCGTTCCTAGCAAATCGTCCGCTTTCCCAAATCTTCGCATCGGTGTATGGGCTAAGATTTTATGAGAACGTTCCGTCAAACTTCCGTCTGGACGGGTCAACAGATTCCTGTTTTGCTCGGTCATAAAAAAGCCCGGCGCAATCGCGTTGACGCGAATGCCCACATTCGCCAAATAGACGGCCAACCACTGCGTAAAGTTTTCAACAGCCGCCTTGGCGGCGCTGTATGCCGGTACTTTTGTCATGGGACTAGGAGCGCTCATCGAAGAGATATTGATGATGACGGCTCCTTTTTTGTTAATCATCCCTTTGCTAAAAGCTTGGGTTACGAGAAACGTACCCAACAGATTTAAATCAAATACAAATCCGAATTGCTCTTTATTTAACTGATATAACGTCCGTATCTCTTCATTCTGTAGGTCTTCCACCTGTAACGTTTCATTGGTGGTGGTTCCTCCGGGATGATTCCCTCCGGCACCGTTGATCAAAATATCACACGCTCCAAAATGATCGGTTACCGTCGCTTCTGCTTTTTTCACGCTTTCTTCACTCAATACATCGCATGAAACGGCGATCGCTTCACCGCCCTCATCTTTGATTTGGGCTGTGACAGCCTCTCCTTTTTCCAAGGTGCGGTTTAAGATAGCCACTTTCACTCCTTGTCTGCCGAGTTCAACCGCCATCGCACCGCACAGTACTCCGCTCCCACCCGTGATCACGGCTACTTTCCCTTGTAAATTCGAATTTTTATAGATCATGACCGTTTTTCTCCTTTCTCTCGATTACACGCATCCCAAATTCCCCATAAGTACATAATTCCCAAGGCACGATCATAGAGGCCGTATCCTGGGCGGCATTCCTCATTCCAGATATGTCTGCCGTGATCCGGTCGCACATAGCCGTTAAAATCATTTTCATGGTACGCTTTGACCACATCGACGATATCGATGGAACCGTCTTGGGCACGATGAGAGGTTTCAACAAAATCGCCGTTTTCGTAGATTTTGACGTTGCGAATATGGGCAAAGGGAATACGATCGCAAAACTCCCGTACCATCTCAGGAATATGATTGGCAGGATTTGCTCCAAGGGATCCGCTACACAGCGTAATCCCATGGTAGGGGCTGTCCACCAAATTCAACAGACGCCGGATATTCTCCCGATTGGTCACAATGCGGGGCAAGCCAAATACCGACCATGGCGGATCATCGGGATGAATTGCCATTTTAATCCCATTGGCCTCAGCGACGGGAATAATCGCTTGTAAAAAATAGGATAAGTTTTCCCACAAGTCTTCCTCTGTCACCCCTTGATAAGCGTGAAACAATGCTTTCAGATGAGCCAACCGCTCCGGCTCCCACCCCGGCATGGTCAGGGTAGAGTGACGGGCGATTTGCTCCACCAGCTCGATGGGGTCGATCGCTTCAATTTTCGCTTTTTCATAAAAGAGAGCGGTCGACCCGTCTTCCAGCTCTTTATGCAGATCGGTACGGGTCCAATCAAACACCGGCATAAAGTTGTAACAAATCACTTTCACACCAACACGAGCGAGTCGCTCAATCGTTGTTTTGTAGTTTTCAATGTACTGCTCTCGCATCGGCAGTCCCAGCTTAATATCCTCATGTACATTGACACTTTCTACCACATCGATATGCAAGCCATAACGATCCGCCTGTTCTTTCACTTCTTTAATTCGTTCAAGCGGCCATGCTTCCCCGACAGGAACATCATGCAACGCCCACACGATTCCTTCCGTGCCGGGAATCTGCTTAATTTGTTCCAATGTCACCGTATCGTTTCCTTCTCCAAACCAGCGAAATACCATCCTCACATGTATGTCCCCCTATTTATGATGTGAATGACAAAGTGGGTCGGGTCCCGATATCATTCATTCACCCGCAAAACAACTTTCCGCACTTGCTCCGGATGTTCCTCAATCAACGCCATCGCTTCTTGAACCTGATCAAAGGGAAACACATGGGTCACCATCTCTTTTGCTTTGATCTTCCCCTGGTTAAACCAATCGATCACTTGTGGAAATTGGTTGGATTGCAGGCGGCTTCCCGCCACGGTCACCTCTTTTTTGGTGATGGATAGCTGGGAAATGGACGACGGTTGGGAATGGAATCCCAAACAGACCACTCTCCCTGCAACCGATACGACATCGATCGCATCGGCAAAAGTATGAGGTGTACCCACCGCATCGATAACCACATTGGCTCCAAGATTGGCGGTGATTTGCCGTATTTCCGCTTTGATGTCGGAGTCGGTTGCCTGGATGGTATGATCGGCACCCCAATGTTGAGCAAAAGCGAGCCGTTCCGCGCTTAAGTCGGAAACGATACAAGTGGCCCCTTTCATTTTGGCAACCGCTAAACAGCTTAAACCCGTCGGCCCCGCTCCCATGATAAAGACAACATCTCCCGCGCGAACATCGCCACGCCAGTTTGCCTGAGCCCCGATGGTAAACGGTTCAACCAGTACCGCCTCCACCCAGTCCAACTGCGAATTGACGCGATGGACCCGATTTTCCTCCACCACGATATATTCCTGCAAACCGCCGTCGCGATGAACCCCGTACACCTCCAATTTTTCGCATACATTTGCGCGCCCGTTCTTACAAGCGTAACAATCACCACAAGTGTGAATCGGCTCCAGCACGACAGGATCTCCCGCCGCGAAACGGGTGACTTCCTCCCCCACCGCCTCAATTTCCCCGGCTACTTCATGGCCGATCACCCGCGGATAGGTGGCAAGGGGATTGCTCCCGTGATAAATATGCATATCGGAACCGCAAATCCCCACCGCCCTCACTTTGATGCGAACGTGGCGTCCGTGTTGCAGTCGAGGCATTTCCCGTTCCATGATCGCAATCGAACCCGGTTGGCTGATTTGAACCGCTTTCATATCGGTATCTCCTTTCTCAATCAAATAATTGGGGCAAAAAGAGCGTAATCTCTGGAATATAGCTTACCAAGAGCAGAACGATAAGGCTGACGGCGAGAAAGGGTAGCAACGCTTTAGCCGTCTCTCCGATCGATACTTTCCCGATACCGGAAGCGACATAAAGGCAAACCCCAACCGGCGGAGTGGATAAGCCAATCATCAGGTTTAACACCATCATTACACCAAAATGAACCGGCTCCATCCCAATGCTGGTCGCCACCGGAAGCAACACCGGAAACAGAATCACTAGAGCGGCGATCGTCTCCATAAACATCCCTACGAATAATAGCAGCAGGTTGATCAGCAAGATGATAATAATCGGGTTATCGGATAAAGCCAAAATGGCATCTGTCATCAATTGAGGGATATGTTCGCTTACGAGAATCCAACCGAACAGATTGGCAAAGCCGACAAGTACCATAATACTAGCCGTTCCGATCATGGTATTGACGAGAATGGAAGGCACCGCTCGAAAAGGAAGCTCCCGATACACCACGATGCCGATGAGCAAAGCATACAACACCGCGATGATCGACGCTTCTGTCGGCGTAAAATAGCCACCCAAGATGCCAAATAGGATAAGCACTGTCATTAGTAGCGCCCAAAAAGCACCCATAAACGATTTGCCGATGGTTTTCAGGCTCTGCCGCTCCCCTTTGGGATATCCCTTCTTAACCGCAATCAGATAGGCTACTACCATTAACCCGATCCCGAGAAGAACACCGGGAACGGCCCCTGCCAGAAACAGATCCCCGATCGAGAGCCCTCCGAGCGTGCCGACAATGATCATAGGCAGAGAAGGAGGGATGATTGGACCGATCGTCGATGAGGAGGAGGTTACCGCCGCCGCGAAGGGGGCATCATAACCCTCCTTTTTCATCGCAGGGATCATGATTGAGCCAATACTGGCGGTATCAGCGAGGGCAGTTCCAGAGATACCGGCAAACCCCATAGAAGATCCTACATTTGCCAATCCCAATCCACCTCGGATATGGCCGATGAGGTTCTGGGTAAATTGAATGATACGATCCGTAATTCCACCGGCATTCATTAAGTTTCCCGCAAGGATAAACCCCGGAATGGAGACCAGTACAAAGGAATTGATTCCTTCAAACATTTTTTGCGGCATAATGGCTAAGGGAATATCCGCTGCCAGCAGGTAAACCAGGCAGGATATCCCTAAGCTGAAGGCGATGGGAACGCCGAGAAAGATCAAACCGAGAAAGGTTAGAAATAAGAGCAGCGCGAGCATCATTCCCCACCCCCTTTCAAAAGATCAACCACATACAATCCCCCGTACACCACCAAGAAAAGAAATAGAATCACCATACTGGCATAAAAAGTAGACATCTCAACATGGAGGGTAGAGGAAGAAAATCCGATTCCCAGCTGGTAAAAGGAAAAGCTTTGGACCAATATCACCCCGCACAGCAAGGTGATCACGGAATAGATGACGCCTTCATAAACCGCTCTTCTTTTGGCAGGCAACCGATTGAACAGCACTTCCACCTTGATAAATTCACCTTTGCGAATCCCGAGCGGAGCGGCAAACACAACCGCATAAATAAACAGATACCGTGACAACTCCTCTGTCCACACCGCCGTATACGGGAAATAGCGGCTGAGTATTTGAATACAAATCACAGCGATCAATGCGATAAACAGGACGGCGGTAATCGTCTCTAAGGTACGATCCAACACCTTGACAGCCTTCATGTTATTTCACCTCCAATATCCGCTGATAAAGCTGATACTGTTCATCGGATAAACTCTCTTTTATCGCTGGTATCATCCGCTCCTGAAATGCCTCTCGATCAACGTCATCGTTAAGGATCATTCCTTCTTCTTGCAACTGGGCTTCCACTCGCTCCCGGTCTTCCTCAAACAATTGCTGTCCATATGCTTGTGCTTCCTCTGCCGCTTCTTTCACTGCCGTTTGTTGTTCAGCGGTCAACGATGCAAATTGTTCATTTCCTATCAACACATAGATCCAGGAGTAAACATGTTCGGTTCGATTGACATAGCGTTGCACTTCATACAGACCGCCGCTGGCGATTAAATCAGAAGGGTTTTCCTGCCCTTGGATCACCTGTTGCTGTAACCCCGTAAACACCTCATTAAAATTCATCACCACCGGCTTTGCACCCGCCGCCTCCCATGTATCCATAAACAGCGGCACATTGGGAATGCGCATCTTAAACCCCTTTAGATCCGCAGGGGTTTGTATCGGCTGGTTTGAGGTAAGGTTTCGTGGAGACCGTTCCATATAAAAAAGCGGAGTTAATCCTACTTGCTTCTGAATATCCGCTTCGATCTCTCTGCCGATCTCTCCGGCAATCACTTTTTGCATATGCTCCCGGTCGCGAAAGGCATATGGCACCGCCAGCAAAGCCGCCTTTGGAGCCCAATTTTGCATCGATTCTCCTGAGATGGTCAGGTCGACAGCTCCGGTTTTAATGCTGTTAATTGTGTCCACTTCTCCGCCCAGCTGACTACTAGGATAAATCGAGATTTCAATTTCCCCATTTGTCTTCTCTTCAACTAATTTTGAAAATTGAATTGCCGTCTGATGCCAAATATGGTTATCCGCGGAGATATGAGCAAATTTCCATTTGATCTCCCCATCTTCTTCCGGTTTTATCGCCGCGTTGGAACAGGCGGCCAAGACGAAGACCAAGGCAACTACCATTGTGATCGCAAGCATCCTGTGTTGATTCATGTTTTATCCCTCTTTTCATCTGCAAGCGCTTACAAAAAATTGACCCATTTATCAACTATGAGGCAGGAATATTCGTAAGCGCTATCATCGGTAGGCGAATGGATATCAACCCTACTTGCAAATATTGACGAATCACCCTTTAAAGTAATGCGGATATTTTGTTCGCAGTTCTTCCTTATCAAACAATACTTGAGTTAAATGTGTTCGTATCAGCTTTTCAGCCTGATCCACTTTTTGTTGTTGGATTGCCTCTAAAATCTCGCAATGTTGTTTGTAAATATCGTTCCAATGAACATTGGCAGCTAACCGCAACACGCGAATGCGATTAAAATGAATATTTATCTGCTGTATCCATTGCCAGATTCGAAGCTTGCCGCAACCGTCAAAGATCGTTCGATGGAAGGCTTCGTCCAACTCAAATATTTTCTCAAAATCTCTTTCTTCCAAATACAGCTTCTGAATCTTGATATTCATCTCTAATTCAGCCAGCTTCTCCTGTGGAAATTGTTTACACGCCAACTTTAATACGGCGATTTCCATCTGCTCCCGCAGAAAGCGCGCCTCCTCCACCAATTCCAAATCAATCATGGAGACAACCGTGCCTTTTTGCGGATAGATTTGGAGCAACCCTTCTTTCGCCAATTGCTGAAACGCTTCCCGCACCGGCGTACGACTTACTTCGTACTTTTCCGATATCTCTTTTTCGGAGATTTTTTCGCCAGGCTTATATTCCAATTTTAAAATATCGTCAAGCAATCGCTGATAGGTGGCCTCTTTTGCCGACTTTGCCGGTGTGTTTACGGTTTGGTTCATCTCTTACACCTCCAACTGCCATACATGTATGGTAGCATACCGTATGATATATCGCAAGACTAAGACCAAGACTAAGACTATTGTTCACTCTTCCATAACCCATTTATCACCATAAAAAAGAACAGGTATTTTCCTGTTCTGATTGATCGCAAGGTAGTTCGGGACTTGATTTTTGTCTTCGCATCTTTCTTTTTGCAACGATGAGGGTCTATCCGCTGCTTCATCTAACGCGTCCATAGATCTGCTAGTCCTTGTAGAGACAGCCAACCGGCGATCAGAGTAACGATCACAGCCACCACACCAAACAGAATCATCCAGGTAGGGTGATGGTAATCCCCTACAATTTTACGGTTGCGGGAAGCCAATAGGATTGACCCTAGTGTTAAGGGTAAAATCAAGCCATTTAACGCGCCTGCGACGATTAAGACCGTCACCGGCTTACCCACAATGGCAAACACAATCGTGGAAAACAAGATAAAGGCGATAATGATCCATTTATTGTATTTTTCAATCGAGCGATGAAAGGAGCGCAAAAAGGAAACACTGGTATAGGCGCTGCCGATTACTGATGTTAAGGCCGCTGCGAACAGGACGACACCAAAAAGCTTATACCCCACCTCTCCCAGTGCGATTTGGAAGACGGAGGCTGGCGGATTTTCCGGGTCGAGTGGATTGCCTGCTGCAACCACACCCAATACGGCCAAAAACAAAAAGGTGCGCATCACCCCTGTGGTTAAAATCCCCAGGTTGGCCGCTCTACTAACAAAGGGGAGATGTTTTTTTCCTGTAATTCCAGCATCGATTAAACGATGTCCACCGGCAAAGGTGATATAACCACCTACCGTTCCGCCGACAAGGGTGACGACCGGCAACAGTAAAACGGCATAATCATCGGGTACAACCGCTTTTACCACTACTTCGCCCATTGGCGGAGAAGTGGTAACCATCACATAACCCACCATGATCAGCATGATGACTCCAAGGGACTGGGCCACAATATCCATCGCTTTACCCGCATCTTTTAAACTAAACACGATAATTGCCAAAACACCTGTAAGAAACGCACCCACTACCGGAGAAATGCCAAACAGAACATTAAGTCCCAGTCCTGCTCCGGCGACATTGCCAATATTAAACGCTAAGCCGCCAAAGACGATCAATACCGCAATCACTGACCCCAGACCGGGTAATACCAGATTGGCCACATCCTGCCCTCGTTTTCCCGATACGGAAAGGATGCGCCAGATGTTTAATTGAGCCCCAATGTCAATAATCACAGATGCTAAGATAGCAAAGGCGAAATTGGCTGCAAACTGTTCAGTAAAGACCGCCGTCTGTGTGAGAAAAGCGGGACCGATGGAAGAGGTCGCCATCAGAAAGATGGCTCCCCACAATAACCTTCGCTGTGCTTTTAGCCCTGACTCCCCCGATAAATCTTGGTTTAAACGCATTTCTTCACCTCCGTCACCTTTTCTCATCGGTTCGAAGACAAAAGTCCCCCTCTTACTTTAGACGGGATTAAAAGACGATCGCCGTAACGGTGAGAACTTTCGCTTTCGTCTCAAACATAAACGATCATCCTTAATAAAGCTCAGGCACCCGGCTTGCAAACACCGGCACATCCTTTCTAATCTGTGCAACCTGCTCCAAAGGGATCTCGGCTACTAATGTTTCTTCTCGGTCCTCACTACCTGTTTTGATCACATTTCCCCATGGATCGATAATCATCGAAGTTCCCGCAAAATCGACACCATCGTAATGACCGATCCGATTGCTGGAGACGACAAATAGCTGATTTTCAATCGCTCTCGCAAGCTGTAGCGTTTTCCAGTGGTTTTTTCGAGCCGAAGGCCATTCGGCGACAACATGAAGAACTTGGGCTCCCTCAAGTGCCAGTTTTCGTGCCAACTCCGGAAAACGCAGATCATAACAGATGATCAACCCCATCTTGACCCCGTTTAATTCAAATACCTCGGCTTTCTGTTTGCCGCCGGTTAAATAGCGCGGTTCATCCAGCATGGGGACGAGATGGATTTTATCGTATTGATAGACAAGTGTTCCATTCTGGTCAATGACCAGCGCGCTGTTATAGAAGCCGCCCTCTTTTTGATTTGCCACTGATCCTCCGATGATATGGATGCAGTAATCCTTTGCTATTTGTTGTAAAAAACTGACAGTCAGCTCCCCGTCACAATCCGCCACTTCCTCCAACTGTGATAAGGTATAAGCGGTTGTCCACATTTCCGGCAGAACGACAATATCCGGCTTTTCCGTTGTCACCACCGTCTCCAACCACGTCTTCACCTTTTTCCGGTTTTTCTCTGGATTGCCTGCGACAATATCCATTTGGTAAACAGCGTATTTCAAATGGGCTCCCTCCTATTGGCCACACTTTCAAAATCCTCTTCCACAACGATATATCTTATCATCTGATATCAACCACTCTTATTAAAGTCCATAAATTCAAACTCTAATCTGCCATGAATCCCCTTTTGCTAATGGAAGCAAAAATACCGTCTAAAGCCGACGGCATTTTTCTATGTTATCCGCCCTCCGACTAACTTAATCCGATTGTACAGGAAGGGACATCAACCTGCAATTTAACACTCCACACGCTTGAAAGCGTGGGATTCTTGAGTCGTTAGCGTCCGCAGTCCGTTTCCGTTTTAGACAACGCTCAAGTTTAGGGGTGTGTCATCACCCCGTCCCATGCAGTTAGAAATGTACCCGCATGGGCGGCGTACCTGTTACCAGTACGCTAGGCTGCTAAACCCGAAATAGCCTTCGCTATATTAATGGCGCCGTTGAGATCGGCATGGCTGCGCCATTCTTTCCGCGATTTGTGTCAGTGTCTCCTCTCTCGCTTTATCTAAATGAAGGTCAGCCAATGAGGAAGGCAAGCCAATCGATTGATAAAACGGAAGTAGCTTCTCGATCTCCTCTGTCTTCTGCCCAAGCTGCACCAAGATGCCGTAAGCCACTTGACTTCCGTGTAAAACGGAGTGTATCTCCGGTACACTCGTGGCTGCATTAAAGAAAGAATGGGCCCCGACGCTTTTGCCTAAATGACCGCCAAACCCTCCCACTAACCCGGCAACGAAGATGTTGGCGTCCGTCACTTTTATAAAAGCGGATGACCGCGTACCAATGTGCGCATCATAAACCGCTTGTTCCGCATGAGCCAACAAAATGTCTCGACATTTTTTAGCTGCAGTATAATTTAATTCCAGCAGCCTTGGTTAAATCGATCACTTTTCCGCCTCCGATGGCGATTAAAGCATCCGCATCAAACTCCTCCGCCAGTGATGCCAGACGCTCGATTTCACCCAGAGTGCACTCCCCATTATATTTCACATAACGGAGGGTACAATCATCCAGAGGGGGAAAATATACATTAGACGCTTGCAATGATTTTTCTCCATGGATGATAAACAGTCTTTTCAAATTTCCCTCCCGCAAAAGATGTGGCAAATACTGTAGAACCCCCGATTCATGGATATACTGTTGCGGGCCCGCTTTCACTGCTAACGATCGCGACATGGTATCATCTCCTTAAAGCGATTCGTTCTAATCGATAATTAACCCCACTTTAGCCGTATTATTCCCGTATGTTAACTCAGAATTAAGCCTTTCCTTTCTTACCCTCGGGATATTTTTGCCATGTATGGATTCCCCCCAAACAAACAAAGTAGTAAATGAAACCATTTGAAAGGAGGCGTTATTTTTGTATCAGCAGCGCATTCAAACGGATTTACAACAAATTCGATCCATGGCGGAACAAATGGCCCAATTGGAACAAGCCAACGCACAAAAGCTGCGTCAAATTTCGCAAATGTGTACCCAAGTCAGCCAGGAAATCACGCGTACCACGCAATTTTCACACCAACAACCACAACCACCAGTCGGAGTACAGCGGCAATTTCAACCACAGCCCCAAGCGACAGTCTACCCGCAAGGGGGTACCCAGCAATGGGTACAGCGACATACCCAGGCTGGCTTTCATCCGGCAGCAACAAAGGGTGTAATCAGCCCAAGTGTCCCCCAACACAGACCGGTTCAATGACAAATATGGACTTGATCACACGATAAGCTTATCGCCAAATCTGGCCGCACACACAAAAATAACCATCCTGCCAACTGCCAGGATGGTTTTTCTCTACTGAAGGAAGTTATCGTCTGAAGGCCCTATTTTTCGAAGGTATACAGCCTGAAATGTGATTGTTTCCAGTCCAATTCGCGGGGTAAGTTGTAGGTGTCAACAAACGTTGCGCCGGATTACGCAGGAATGGATACCTCAAGAGAGAAATCGGTTTTGGTCATCCCCTCTGAATCCAGGCTGCAATCGTAGTGCTCACATGTTGTGCAGCCATCTCTGTACCAAGTCTTCCACCATTTCTTTTCCCCGTAAGCCTTCCATCCAGCGTTGAGGAATACCGGATAAACCTACTTTGATTCCATATAATCCGCCAGCAATGGCAGCATTGGTATCCGTATCATTTCCTAAGGAGATCGCTTTTTTTATCACTTTTTCATAATTGGGTTCTTTCGTTGCAATTCGGACACTTCGCAGCGTCTCCACTACATATCCCCCGCCGTTGCTGCTCGGCGCATCCTCGGGGCGAATCCTCCACTCCAGCTCATGGCGCTCTTCTGTGCCCTCACCGTAGATGTTTCGCAGCTTATTCACTGCTTGAGAATACGCCTCCTCCATCTCCGTTCCCGCTGCCACTTCACGGGCCCATAAACAATAGAGCGCACACACCACCTGATTGGTCAGGTGGGCATGGGTTACCAAAGATTGTGTATGGGCGTCCCGTACAAGGGCTTCATCGGTTCCGCGATGCCACAGCGCTAACGGCAGAACACGCATCAGCGCACCGTTTCCTTTTCCTTCTGGCGTAATGTTTCCCGCTTGCTGCGGTGAAGCCCCAGAGTGAAAAGCCCGTAATGCTGCCGCTGTTTGCACCCCCACATCAAAAACAACCCCATCAACCGCCCACAACCCACGATCATACCAACCCCACATCCGTTCGGCAAAATCGGCCAGATCCAAGTGACCACACTCCACCAGAGATTCAAGCAGACATAGTGCTTGTGCGCCATCATCCGACCATGTCCCCGGTGGAACGGCAGCGTGTGACCGTGCAAAATCTTGCGGTGGAATCATCTCCAGCTCTTCAAGAGCGGGTAGTTGTGCAGCCGGATGAAATTCATAGGGAACGCCAACGGCATCACCGATCAACAAACCATATAAACCGCCCAACATTTGCTCTCGCTTCATGAACACCTCTCCCGGCTATTGGATCGCATCCGCCTTCAATTATAGCCTCTCATTCCACTTTCAACACCTTTAGGCGGAGCTCTTTCAAAAAAGCGGACCGTGGTGCCGGTTTTTCCTGCATCGTCTCCGGCAAGGTAATATAAACATTTTCTTTTGACTTATTCCAGCAGACTTTACATCATTCCTATCGATAGACGCTTACAAATCTCTTTTAAATAAGGTATATTTACTTTATTCTTTATTCTATTTCATAGGTGTGGTGAGGGAATTTGAGAGATTTAAATACGGGTTTTTTTGTGAAAGACGACTTTCCCCGTCAACCGGTTCCTTTGGTTGACCGAAGAGGATGGATCCTGATTGCATTGGTCTGGATCGGCTATGGAACGGATCTGGTAGGGGCATCCTTAGGTGTCTATTTAGCTTCTGGCATGGCCGTAAAAGACGCCTTAATCTCCATTTGGGTTGCCAATCTCATTATGGGGATCATCGGAGGACTCCTGTCGTACATCGGAGGATCCACCGGTTTGTCTACCGCCATGATTTCCCGCTTTGTTTTTGGAGAGATCGGATCACGCATCCTCTCAATTGCACTATTTATTATGTTATTGGGGTTCTTTGGAATCGAAGCGGGGCTGTTCGGTGATTCTGCACAATACATATTGCAAGCAGTGTTTGGTGTAGAGTTTTCCGGTCACTGGTTGGCGGTGATCGGAGCCTTGTTGATGACCCTGACAGCCACTTTTGGCTACTTTGTGATTGAACGACTCAGTTCGGTCGCGGTTCCCTTGATGCTATTTCTCCTCAGTGGACTCATCGGGAAAATCGCGGCACACTCCTCCGACCAATGGCTGTTCATCGGACCGGAAAGCGGTATGGTGATTACGATGGGTTCCGCCATTTCCCTCGTGGTGGGAAGTTGGATCGGTATTTGTGTCGTCTCGCCCGATATCGCTCGCTGGGCCAAATCAAAAAAAGCGGCTTTCCTTTCCGGCTTCTTCGGCCTTCTCATCGGTAACAGCATGATGATGAGCGCTGCTGTGATCATGGCGCGGATTACCGGATCCGATGATGTGATTCAAGTGATGATCGGCGTCGGCTGGGGAGCTTGGGCCGCTGTAATCCTAATCCTGGCCCAATGGACGACCAACGATAACCTACTATACTCCGGTGGGTTATCGATGTCCAATATCTTCCGCTCCGTGCCTAAGTTTATGCTCACGTTAGGGATCGGATTATTCGGGACCCTGTTAACCTACCTGAAGTTCGTCGATTCCTTAGTACAGTTTGTCGGAATTTTGGCGGTGGTGTTTGCACCTGTCGCTGCCATCTACTTAGTGGAATTTTTCCTGCTCAATCGGACGCGCTTTTTATTCGCCTTTATCCAAAATAAACAAGTGGCCCCCATCTACTGGACATCGATGTTTTCTTGGATCGCAGCTGCCATCGTTGGGTTGGTTACCATGCCAACCGTTGAAGGAGGCTTCGAACTGTTTACCATAACCGGTGCACCCGGGCTCGATGCATTCTTGGTAGCGGCGCTCCTCCATTTCTTAGTGGGTAAAAGCGTGCAAAAGCTTTCAAAAAAGCAAACGGAAGAGGGTGTGGCCAATGCCTGAACCATCGCTTCGCTTTACGGTTTATACGGCTGCGGAAAAACCTGAGTTGCTTGCAGCGATCAATCAATTGTCACGGATCTCCTTTCCCCGATTTTTATTTGAAGGGGATCGGGATATCAGCCAAAATTGGGATCCCATCATGGAACGATATCCGGAATGTCAATTTGCACTATTTGAAGGGGAAGAAATGGTGGGCGGCGGTGTCACCGTACCATTAGCCTGGAATGGTAGCATCGATGATCTACCCGACAGTTTTGAACGGATTTTGGACACCGGCGAGCGGGAAACGCCCAATGTACTATGTGCCACCGCAGGTCTGGTTGTGGATGAACATCAGGGAAGAGGGATTAGTCGCGATGTCTTGCTGGCAATGCGCAACATTGCCCTTCAACAAGGGCTTTCTTCTCTGATCGTCCCGGTCCGCCCCAATCATAAGGAACGGTATCCGCTTGTAGCGATAGAGGATTACATCCAGTGGCGACGCGATGACGGTTTGCTGTACGACCCATGGATGCGGGTTCATGAGCGGTTACAGGCAAAAATCTTAAAAATCATGCCGCAGGCAGCCGTAGTCCGTGGAACGATTCAGCAGTGGGAAGAGTGGACAGGGATGAAATTTTTGAGCGACGGCACCTATGTCGTCCCCGGAGCCCTGACACCGGTTGAAATCGATCTTGCGCAAAATGAAGGCATCCATATTGAACCTAATGTATGGATGGAACACAAAGTCAGGGATTAATCCCCGCGCCAAAAAAGCCATTCCGCCGCTGGTGGAATGGCTTTTTTATTATTTGTTTAGTTGATATATCGTCGGCCTTAACCCTTTTAAACTTAACTGCATCAACTCACAGCAATGGATGGAACATCGATCCGCAGCCCGGACGAGCGATGATCCGTCTTCCACCAACAGAATCGCTCTTCCGCCGGGCTTTAGCACCCTGGCCATTTCTTGAACCAATTGACCATACAGGTTCCCCAATTGCGCACGGCTTCCGATTTGGCGACCAAAGGGCAAATTGCTCACAAACTTATCCACAGAACCGCTGTCCAACGGCAATTGTCTGGCATCCCATCTCTGCACAACCGAATGGGATGACGCTTTTAGATTCGCCTTGGCGGATTGAATCGCATCATCGGAAAGATCCCCTCCCCTCATTTGAACAAAGGGGTAAGCGAGTCGTTCGTACAGGATTGTACCGGATCCACAGCAGGGGTCAACAAAAACGTCCCTATCCTCCGGTGACGAGCACCAGACGAGGGCATGGGCGATCGTAGGGCGAAGAGCGGCCTGGGAGAAGAAACGGTTGCTGCCACGAAAGCGAAAGGTTGAATTCGTCAACCGGAGGGAAAATACTGCTTCTTCCCCATCAAGATCCAGCCGAAATTCCAGCGCATGATTTTGGGCGGTTCCTCTGACCCATCCGGGATAACGCTTGGCAATCCCCTGCATAGCGGCTTCCGCTGCCTCAAACCGACTATATGTCTGCTTCCCTTTGCGACTGGCATTGACAACGTATCCATCTTCCGGTCGTCCGATCGATTTGACAAATGAGAGATCAAAAGCTGCGATTTGCTTTTCCAATTGCGGTAAATGACGTTTATGGGATCCGACGAAAAACCGGCCGATAAGTTGGTACAGATTATCGACCGTCCTTAATTGCAAATGGAACTCCCACGGCAATGGAGACTCAAAAAAGACTTTACCTCGGGTTGTGGTTAATCGCTGCACATCGGGGAGCTTAATCTTTATCTCATCCACTAACACTTCCTCCAACCCTGGGAGAACAGTAGCCATATAGGTGTAATTCATCCTGGTTTCCTCCGATTCATATCGGAAAACCGGTTGAAAACACAAAAAAACCGCAAATGAACAACGTCCATCCACGGTTTTTTTATCAAAAATCAAGGCTACACATTGTTGCGGTTGATGACAAACTTGTCGCCACAACCCCAAATACCTTAATTTTTAGAAGCAACCGATTGACCGTTTAATTGTTCATGACAGATGGATACATAAACGAAGGTATACGGAAATAAACCGGGCTAGACACCGATTTTCCAACCAAACCCTCATTTTGTATCGACGTATTCAGCTTGATTTCACTGAATCACTGTCAAGAACACGGCCATTTTCATGATGATCGGTTACCTCCATTCCGTTTGAGTTGCTGATAGTTTATCCTATCTGCCCCTTGATTTCAAATCTTACTATAATTGATCTACATCGATTCCACCTTTTACTCCTATTTCCGCCTTGCAAATCGTATTGGACGGAAAATCGCTCGCTTCTTTGGCTCGCTATTCTTTAAAAATCGATGACGTCAAATGGTTATACCCCAACAATAAGGAGTTCATAATTGGAGAGCTGGCTTCACCACTGAACAAGCCTTGGGTACCCCTAGTTGAGAAGAAATGTCACTTCTTGCTTGAAACTAAACTAAGTGCTAAAATTAGCCTAGTTTTCTTCACCATCAACCCATTTCCATCACGCTAACATCGTAATTGTTCCACAATTCCAAGATAAAGGGTGGCACTTGATGAGAATAGAAGGAGAAAATATTGTTCTTCGTTATTTAAATGAATCCGATTCAGCAGAACTGCTTGAGCTGGAATTACGAAATAGAGACTTTTTTAAGCATTACCTGTATACCGTTGATGAATCGTATTACACCATCGAACATCAACGTAAAATAATCGTCGATGCACAACAGCAATCGGAACAAGATCAAAAATATATATTTGGCGTTTTTCTGAAAGAGACGGAGCAGTTGATTGGCAAAGTGATACTGGCGGGAGTTGCTCGCGGTAGCCTACAGAGTTGCAGTCTCGGTTATTACTTGGATCAAGCTCAGAACGGCAAAGGCTATACAACCGAGGCCGTCCGGTTAGCGGTAAAAGTCGCTTTTGAGGAATTACAGTTACATCGGATCGAGGCCAGGATTATGCCGAAAAACATCGGCTCAATACGGGTAATTGAAAAACTGGGCTTCCAGAAAGAAGGACACTGCCGCAAAGATGCCTACATTAACGGCAAGTGGGAAGACCATTTGGCTTTTGGCCTGTTAGCGGAAGATTATGTACCTGCGAACCAAAAGGCTCCCCTTTAAGGGATGAACTATGGATGTTTTTGAACCCTTGCTCAGATGCATCGAAACTCAACCCTCCAAGAAAGTTGCACTGCTGATAAACGACGCCATCATTACCCCTAAAGGGCAGGTGTGTTCAGTGCATACGAGATGACAGCGGAGGAGTGAGTCAAATAAACCGCTATGACTGTGATTGGATACTTTCTTTATACGAACCAGAAGCGAAATCATTCTACAATCGGATTGGCCAACCGTATATCGCCATCTATGCCAAGTTGATGGGTTCCATCTAAGTCAGCTCTGCTTCAATTTGAAGGGAGCTGGATCCCTATGTTTAGGTGGCGAAAACTACCCCGATGAATTGGACGATCCTCGACTGGAAAAGGATACCCGCCATTTTTCCCTTATTTGCTTCGGTGATCCATCGAATGGAATCTCACTGCGAGTACATTTTCTGCTCCAACGCGGAGCGCTCGTGCAGATTGGTAGGGGCACTTAACACTTCCCTTGAAATCCCACGCTCTCGGATCAACCGATCCACCGTTTCCAGGGCCTCATCCTCGATAATAGCGTTATACCAAATCTCTTTGGAGCTACCATCGTTGAAATGCAACGTGTAATACTTATAATCGTCCCCTTTATGACGCGGCCGAAACTCAAGCGTTACCTTTTCTACCTGATCCAGGGAAACACTGCTTGAACTCCACTGCAAAAAATCGGAACTTACGATTTCATCATGGGTGACGAGCAAATAATTATTAAAAGATAAGACCGTCACAATAACAAATATGGGCTGAAAAAACAAATGAACCCACCCTAACGCCTTTAAGGAACCCCAATCTTTCTTCCACACACTCCGAATTGTGTAATATCCTAATATAATCCAGACAATGCTTGCAATGAGAAAAAATGTACCCCCAAAATCACCTCAATCATCTTTAGAAGAAGGATTTAAACGACCAAACCTTCCGGCTTCTCCCCCACCTCATATTTCACGTCCACCAGGGTATCTTTTCAAGAAAGTAGTGAGTCATTTTGATGTAGGGGGAAATATGACAAAAAGGATATTGATGAGGTTGAAAGACAGATCGAGAACACTGAAGAAAAAGAAAAGATGGTGAACCGGGTTAAAGAATTGAAGAAAGAATTGGAGAAAATACAGACAAGAAAACGCAAATTCCAAATGATGTATGTAGATGATCTGATATCAAAAGAGGATTATGTTGAACGTACGCAAGAAATGGCTCTAGACGAACGGAATATCAAAGCAACATTAAATGAAATCGTAATACCCGGTGATGAAGACATTCAATATCGAGAGGAACTTAACAGAATGCTTACGGAGTTCCAAAGCATATACAGATCGCTAAGCGTTGGGGAACAAAAAACAATGGTACAAGAAATCATTCGGGAAATGACGTTAAACGCCTACAAAGACAGCCCCAGACAACGACCGGATATTGAAGTCAATATCGAATATAAATAAAGAAGAACAGAGGAATCTCCGTTCTTCTTTATACGTAAATGGTGCTGGTGAAGGGAATTGAACCCCCGACCTACGCATTACGAGTGCGTTGCTCTACCCCTGAGCTACACCAGCGTAAAGCATTACATACTTCTTTTATGACATTCGGTCTGCCAACTGAGCTACATCAGCGCGGGTATGTTTTTGTTTGGTGGAGGCGAGCGGAGTCGAACCGCTGTCCGAAGACATCGCCACGCCAGATTCTCCGAGCGCAGTCACCGTATTGAGAATTCGTTCATCGGACTGCCCGGTGACAGGCGTTCCGGAGAACTAGCCATCTAAAGTTCGCCTCACGGTCGACGGCAGGTCGATCGGCTAGCCCGCTAATAGTTGAGACCCAAACCCGCCACACGGGCGATGGAGAGCCGGATCCTGGCCAGCTTTATTAAGCAGCCAGAGCGTAGTTTTCTTGTTTGCCAGTTACATTTAGGCAATCCGCGTTTTTAACGAAGGACGCAGCCCCACGGCTCGCTACTAACGCTCGAACTGTCTCCGTCGAATCCCAAAACGCCCCCAGGATTGACAAGATATTATAAGCGTCAACGAAAATTATTATACCAAAATGGGAACGAGAAGTAAACAGGAAATTTTGTTACTATGCCACGAGACGACAGTCATAGCCAAGGCCAGTGGGACAGCGGTGGCTAAAGTGCGTTGTGGTAGAGCTAAACCCTACAACTTCTGCCTAAGCCCGCCTTCCCACAGAATCGTTCACCAGGGGTTAGTGGCTTCATACGTCAAGCTCTCATGCGGAGTGTACCCGTTTTCACCGGCTAAGCAAAATCCTATAGCAGGCAAATTCAGCTATCCCTCGTGGCCTAAGTAAAGTAAAGTTAGATGAAGAAACATTCCTATCAACCACGCATCCGTTCTTTTAGTTGGCGGCGGATTTCCCGGTCTGCATCCCGTTTGGCGACGGCCTGCCGCTTGTCATGCAGCTTTTTCCCTTTGGCCAGCGCCAGTTGAATCTTGGCAAAGCCGTTTTTCAGATGGAGATCCAAGGGCACCAAGGTATAACCTTTTTGTTGGGTTAAGCCGATCAGCTTGGAAATCTCCCGTTTGTGTAGAAGCAGCTTGCGCGTACGGGTGGGATCGTGATTAAAGCGGTTCCCTTGCTCAAAGGGGCTGATATGCATATTGAGCAGAAACACTTCCCCTTTGTTAATCTGGGCGTAGCTATCTTTTAAATTGACCCGTCCTTGCCGGATCGATTTAATCTCCGTCCCTGTGAGCACGATGCCGGCCTCAAATGTATCCTCGACATGGTACTCATGCAGGGCTTTTTTATTGCGTGCCATCACTTTGACACCTTTTTTGCCGGACATCGGCTCACCCCCGTTTGTTGAAAGATAAGCACCTTTTACTATACCAACAAACGGGGGATGAGGTCAATTATATTTTTACTTCCTTTTATTGCGCCTTTTTCTTGGCTTCCGTTTGGACTTTCCTTCTTTGCCGTCGGTCGCTTTCGCTTTTCGGCGCACAGGTGCCTTTTCGCTCTTCGCCTCATTTGCCTTCGCGGAAACGGCTTTACGACGGCGGCGGCTTCGGACCGGTTTTTTTGCACCATCCTCTTCCACCAGTTCAAAATCAACTTTACGTTCATCCAGGTGAACGCCTGTAATCTTAATTGTGACCTCGTCACCGATACTGTATCGCTTCCCGGTACGCTCACCGGACATGGAATAGGTAGCTTCATCAAAATGATAATAATCGTCGGTCATATAGCTGACATGTACCATACCCTCGACGGTGTTATCCAACTCGACAAACATGCCGAAGGAGGTCACACTGCTGATAATCCCCGCAAAGGTTTCCCCTACTTTGTCCTGCATAAACTCCGCTTTTTTGAGATCATTGGTTTCCCGCTCTGCATCGATGGCCAACCGTTCCCGTTCCGAGGAATGTTTGGCCGCATCGGGCAGCCACTCGTTCCACTCCGATTTGCGGTCATGGGGCATTTCTTCCCCTTTCTCAAAGGTTTCCCGAATGATGCGATGAATAACCAAATCGGGATAGCGACGGATCGGAGAAGTAAAATGGGAATAAAACGGAGCAGCTAAGCCAAAGTGCCCAAGGCAATCAGGGGAATAGCGCGCCTGTTGCATCGAACGCAACATCACGGTGCTGATCACCGTCTCTTCCGGTTTTCCCTTTACTTTTTCCAGCAAACGCTGGAGGACTCGGGGTTTAATATCCCTTGCACTCCCTTTGGCCGTATAGCCAAACAGGGTGATAAACTCAAAAAAGGTTTGTAGCTTATCGGGATCGGGATGTTCATGGATCCGATATAAAAAGGGAAGTTTCGCCTTGTAAAAATGTTCGGAGACGGTTTCATTGGCAGCCAGCATAAACTCTTCGATCAACATCTCGGCGACGGTGCGAGGCCGTTTAACAATATCAATCGGCTTACCATGCTCATCGACGATAATTTTAGCCTCGGCAAAATCAAAATCGATCGCGCCACGGTGGAAACGGCGTTGCCGTAAAATCTCCGACAACTCACCCATCAAGCGGAAATCCTCCACCAAAGGTTGGTAGCGTTCAATCAAGGCTTGATCCTCATCCAGCAGGATCTTTTTTACATCGCTGTAGGTCATTCGCTCATCGGTACGGATTACGCTGGGATAAATGTCATGCCGCACCACATTTCCTTTTCCGTCCATCTCCATATCGCAGGTGAGGGTAAGCCGGTCCACGTGAGGATTAAGGCTACAGATGCCGTTGGAGAGACGTTGCGGCAACATGGGAATGACACGATCCACCAGGTAGACACTAGTGCCCCGCTCATACGCTTCCCGGTCAAGGACACTGCCTGCTTTAACATAATAACTGACATCGGCAATATGAACCCCAAGGCGAACATTGCCGTTTTCCAATCGCTCCACCGAGACGGCGTCATCCAGATCTTTGGCATCTTCCCCATCGATGGTAACCATACGCCGCTGGCGCAGATCGCGCCGATTTTTGATCTCCTCTTCGGTGATGGCGTCCGGCACCGCTTCCGCTTCCGCCAACACATCCGAAGGAAACGACTCAGGCAGATGGTATTTACGAATCACGGACAGGATATCCACTCCGGGATCGTCTTTGTGGCCCAAAACCTCCAGCACTTTTCCTTCTGCACTTTTGCGATCTTGGGGATATTGGACGATCTCCACCACTACTTTATCCCCTTCTTCCGCTTCACCCTTTGCCTCTTTGGGGATAAAGATATCATTGGGTAGGCGCTTATCATCGGCTACCACAAATCCGTAATGCTTAGAATCGGTATAGGTGCCAACAACTTGGGTGCGACCCCGTTTTACGATACGCACCACTTCCCCTTCCGGACGGCGCCCATCCTTTTTATGATGATGAATGCGGGCCAGAACCGTATCCGAATCCATGGCGCCATTCATATCATTGCCATGGATAAAGACATCAAAATCATAGGGCATACCCACATCAGGGATGACAAAACCAAACCCTTTGGCATTGCCCTGCAACCGCCCCCGCACTAGGTTGAGCCGCTCCGGAACGCCATAGCGGTCGGTACGTGTTTTAACGACCTTCCCCTCTTCCTCCAAGCGGCGCAGAAGCGCTTTAAACACATCCTGCTCAGAGGACCATTCCAATTGGAAGGTTTGTAGCAACTCCTCCACTGTCAATGGTTTATACGCTTTTTTCAGCATAAAATCAATCAGTTCTTTCTCGTCAATCACAGGTAAACTCCTTTCCTTCTTTAGAAACACCCCTCTTACCCGTTGCAATCACCCGGCTAACAAAGTTATGGATATCCTGAAATAACCGCTCCCGCTCCTTGTCAAGGGTGATGATATGGCTAGACTTCTCATACCAATGGATTTCCTTGTCCGCAGAGGCAATCGTCTCATAAATGAAAGAAGCGCTGCGAGGGATCACGGTTTCATCTTGCTTCCCCTGCACGATCAAAGCAGGCACTTTCACTTCATGCAATCGCTTGCGCATATAACGGATTAGCTGAATCAAGTTGGCAATGCTTTTCAAAGGGGTGCGATCATAAGGGACGATATGTTGTTCAATATGGGGCGGCTTTTCTCCGCCACGCTTGTGATAGGGCATCACCCAGCGCACAGTACCGGCAAATGAGGCGCGCTTATCCTGGAGCCAGATGGGAGCGCTCAGCGACGTCACTCCGTCCAATTTTTCCTCCCGAGCTAGGTTGAGCGCCAATATTCCACCCATAGAAAGTCCCACTGCCACCACTCGCTCACATCCTTCTGCCCGTAATCGCTGATACGCATCCCGCACCGCATTCCACCAATCGGGCCAAGTCGTGTTTGCCAGTTCTTCTGGCGTTGTACCGTGCCCCGGCAACAGCGGCGCATGTACCGTATACCCCTGTTGTCTCAAGGCCTCCCCCAATGGACGTAACTCCGATGGCGTGCCGGTAAAACCGTGGATCAATAAAATCCCCGTGGTGCTGCCCGGATAAAAAAAAGGTTCGGGGGAACGGCGCTGAATCTTCATGATGCTTGGCCTCCAATATCGGCAATCCCATAAACAAAAGGGACGCTACTTTCAGTGTGTACGAAAGCTTATGCCGGTAATCACCCAACGGTAAATGGATTGCCTTAAGGTTATCACAGAGGGGTTTGAAAACAAACCACCGAAATGTCGATCCAAAATGGACTGAATGAGGAAGATTTGCTACTCCTTTGGTTCCATAAATGATAAGAATGCGGTTATTTCCTGAAAAACCCGCTCCTGTTCTGGCCCCGTACAGATGATGTGACGAGATTGATGGAGAATCACCAACTTTTTCTCCTGGGATGCAATCTGATTGTATATTTCTTGCGCTCCTTTGGGGTGAGCAATATCATCTTTCCCCCCTTGGATCAGCAAAGTCGGTTTGTTGATGCGGCTATAAACCGGTTTGGCTACACGCAAGAGTTGGTGAATCTCATTGATCGAACGGACCGGAGCCTGAGAGAAGCGGCGTAAATATTCACGCAAATGGGAGCCGGAAGATGCATTTGTCCTCATGCGCCTTTTTACCGCACCCGCCACCCCGGAAATCAACTCCGGCGGGTTAGGAAAGACAAGGGGAGAAATTAAGACCAAACGTTTAATGCAGTCATGCCGCTCAGACAGCATCGCTGCAATCAACGCTCCCATCGAAAAACCGATCACAGTAATATCGGAACTGATTCGGTTTAACTCCGATAAGTGGCTTTCAGCGCTGCCTACCCAATTTTCCCAGGTCGCATCACGCATTGGTTTCCTGCCCCCTTGATGTCCCGCCAATACCGGACACCGTACCCAACCGCCTTCGGCCTTCATCTGAAGCGGCAATTCTCCAAAGTCATCCGGGGAACCGGCAAACCCATGTAACAACAAATACCCCTTCATCTTCGTGCCCCTTTCATGATCTTGAAACACATAAAAAAACAGCCGGGCTTCCCCCGCTGTTCTTTGTGTTTGCAAAGGTACGTCCGTGTATCCACGGCTCCATCGCCACGAAACACGGAGGATATCGGTATCCGATATGCATTTTCCATCATGGTTATAGGATCAATCAGATAAAATAACCGGCCCAAAGCGTGAGAATCATAAACAAAACGGCCAATGCAACGGTGATCTTGTTTAGCAGGGCGTCAATGCCACGGGCCTTCGTTTTGCCCATCAATTGCTCGGCACCACCGCCGATCGCTCCGGACAAACCGGCACTGCGACCCGTTTGTAACAATACGACAACGATCAGTCCCAAACTCACAATCGCAAGCATAATATCTACGGCGATTTGCATAACAGCAATCACCTCCATCAAGGATAAGGGTAACTTTAATTAGTAGGGCCGTTTTAGATTTTATGTTAAAGGGTGCAAGATGACAATTTCACAAATGTTACTCTACCATAACTCATCTTCATGATCAAGAAAAAAGTGGATATGTCGCTTAAAGGATAAAAACCGCCGACGAAAGCCGGCGGCAGAATGGTGACAAAACCCATACATTTGAAAGGTGGGTCGGTTTCCATTGAAACGACATTGGGTCCGACAATCCAGCGGAGTGTCCGAAGGTCTCGACCGTTTGCGGCCACATGCTTTTTTCTTTGGCTGCTGATCGGGACCGGAGGACACGAAGCGGAAATCTCTACATCCGCGGGAGGACCACCCGAAGGGAAACGGAAACGAAACTTCGACCTCCGCCTCCCCAAAATGGGTTTATGAAAAGCCTCAAACCGACCAAAATCGGCGGTCCGGCTGCTATCGCTTATCCCTGCAAGTTGTAGAAGGTTTTTACACCGGGGTATTGAGCTGATTGACCCAGCTCTTCCTCGATACGCAACAATTGATTGTATTTGGCGACGCGATCCGTACGGGAGGGGGCTCCGGTCTTGATTTGGCCAGCGCCGGTGGCAACAGCGATATCAGCGATGGTGGTATCTTCCGTTTCGCCGGAACGATGGGAAATCACAGCGGTGTAACCCGCTTTTTTCGCCATTTCCACTGCATCGAAGGTTTCGGTCAAGGTTCCGATCTGATTCACTTTGACGAGAATGGAGTTACCGACTCCTTTGCTGATCCCATCGGAGAGACGAGCGGTATTGGTGACAAACAGATCGTCTCCCACCAGCTGCACATGGTCACCCAAGCGCTCCGTCAACAGCTTCCAGCCGTCCCAATCATCTTCCGACAACCCATCCTCAATCGAGATAATGGGGTATTTCTGCACCAATTCTTCATAATACGAAACCATTTCCGCAGATGATTTGGTGACGCCTTCCCCTTCCAAACGGTAGGAACCATCACGATACAGTTCTGTTGCGGCGACATCTAAGGCCAGTTTAATATCCTCGCCCGGTTTGTATCCGGCCCGCTCAATCGCCGTCACAATGGTGGATAGCGCTTCTTCGTTGGAGGAGAGATCCGGAGCGAAGCCGCCTTCATCACCGACGGAGGTGGATAAGCCTTTTTCTTTTAGCACCGCTTTTAAGCTGTGGAATACTTCCGTTCCCATCCGCAGCCCTTCACGAAAATCGGAAGCGCCTACCGGCATCACCATAAATTCCTGGATGTCGACGTTGTTATCGGCATGCTCCCCGCCGTTGAGGATGTTCATCATGGGAACGGGCAATGTTTTGGAGTTAACTCCGCCCAAGTAGGTGTACAAAGGAATATTGAGGGCTTCTGCCGCCGCCCGGGCAACAGCCATGGAAACGCCTAAAATGGCGTTGGCGCCTAAGTTTCCTTTATTCGGGGTTCCATCTAGCTCGATCAGAGTCTGATCAATCCCCACTTGGTCCAATGCGTCCATTCCCTCCAACTGAGGGGCGATCGCTTCATTTACATTTTGAACCGCTTTTAATACGCCTTTACCCAGATAACGCTCTTTGTCCTCATCCCGCAGCTCCACCGCTTCATGCGCACCAGTGGATGCACCGGAAGGGACGATCGCCCGGCCTATAGCACCGGATAGCAGGATCACTTCCACTTCAACGGTGGGATTGCCTCGAGAGTCCAACACTTCCCGCGCAAAAACGTCTTGGATGATGGTCATTTTTATTTCCTCCCTTGGATGGTGTTACTTTTGTATCAATGAACGACCGCTCATGTCAGCAGGTTGTTCCAACCCTAAGAGTGTGAGCAACGTGGGAGCCACATCTGCCAAAATGCCGCCTTCCCGCAAATGGATTGTGGGGTCGGTGACGATGCAAGGAACCGGGTAGGTGGTATGTGCGGTAAAGGGACGGTCGTTCTCGTCACGGACCTTATCAGCATTACCATGATCGGCGATAATGACGGCTGTACCGCCCTGTGCTTCGATGGCGTCCACGACTCTGCCCAAACAATCATCCACCGTTTCCACCGCCCGGATGGTGGGTTCCAATAAGCCGGAGTGGCCGACCATATCCGGGTTGGCAAAGTTTAAGACGATTGTATCGAAGGTTCCTGCCTCAATCTGTTGCACCAGTGCATCGGTTACTTCATAGGCGCTCATTTCCGGCTTTAAATCATAGGTAGCCACCTTGGGAGAGGGGATCAAGATGCGCTCTTCCCCGGGAAAAGGCTTTTCCCGACCACCGTTGAAGAAGAAGGTAACATGGGGATATTTCTCCGTCTCGGCGATGCGAAGCTGTTTTAGTCCATTTTGGGCGATCACTTCACCGTAGGTATTGTCTAAATTGGTCGGTTTATAAGCGACATACCCATCCACCGATTCACTAAACTTGGTCAGGCACACATAGTAGAGATCCTGGGGCCGTCGCTCGCCACGGTCAAATCCACGAAAATCGTCATTGGTAAAGGCCAATGAGATTTGGATGGCCCGATCCGGGCGAAAGTTATAGAAGATCACAGCGTCCCCGCTTTTGATTGAACCGACGGGAGCGTCCTTCTCATCGACAATCACCGTAGGCATTACAAATTCATCGTAGACGCTTTTTTCATAGGATTCTTGTACCGCTTCTACCGGGTCGCGATAACGGGGCCCTTCACTGTAAACCATGGCGCGATACGCCTTTTCTGTCCGCTCCCAGCGTTGATCCCGATCCATCGCATAATAGCGTCCCTGGACAGTGGCGATTCTGCCGATACCGATCTCGTTCATCTTTTCCGTCAGCTGTTGGATATAGCCAACACCGGAATCCGGCGAAACATCCCGTCCATCTAAGAAGGCGTGAACACAGACATCCTCCACCCCCTCTTTGGCCGCTAGCTCTAAGAGGGCAAAAAGATGATCGATATGGCTGTGCACCCCTCCATCCGACAGCAATCCGTACAGGTGAAGGGTGCTGCCCCTCTCTTTCACATGCTGAATCGCACCAAGGAAGGTTTCGTTCTGGAAAAAGGCTCCTTCCGTGATCGCCTTGCTCACCCGGGTGAGATCCTGATACACAATCCGCCCGGAACCGATATTGAGATGACCCACTTCGGAGTTGCCCATCTGTCCTTCCGGCAATCCCACCGCTTCACCGGAGGCTTGGAGGATAGTATGGGGATATCGTTCCCACAATTGGTCAAAACGAGGCTTATGGGCTTGAGTGACAGCATTTCCTTGGGTTTCTTCCCGTAAGGCAAAACCGTCCAAAATGATCAGAGCGACCGGTTTTTTACGGCTCATCGCCCATTCCCCCGCCGAACAGCGGCATCCACCAGTTGACTGAAGGATTCCGGATCGAGACTAGCCCCCCCGACCAAGGCACCGTCAATATCGTCTTTCTCAAGTAACGCATCGATATTGGCCGGTTTTACACTGCCGCCATAGAGAATGCGTACCTGATTGGCCACCTGCTGATCAAACTGATCCGCCAAGGTGCGCCGGACAAAGGCAATCACATTTTGGGCATCATCTGCGGTGGCGGAACGGCCGGTCCCAATCGCCCATACTGGTTCATAGGCGACGATCACCCGTGTCATCTTCGTGGAGGAAAGTCCTCGTACCGCTTCAACCACTTGAGTTCGTACCACTTCTTGCGTCCGTTCCGCTTCCCGTTCCTCGATCGTCTCCCCTACGCACAGAATCGGGATCAGATCATGGGTCAAAGCGGCTTTCACCTTATTTCGTACCGCTTCATCCGTTTCGCCGAAGAGCGCCCGCCGCTCGGAATGGCCGACGATGACATAAGGAATACCCGCTTCCTGCAGCATAGCGGGGCTTATTTCGCCGGTAAAGGCCCCTTCTTTTTCCCAATGCATATTTTGCGCTCCGATGCCGACGGCGGAATCTTTAGCCGCCTCCACTAAAGCCGGTAGCGTCAAATACGGTCCACACAAAACAGTTTCCACTCCGTCTGCCTCTTTGGCACGAAACCCTTCCACATAATCCAGTGCTTCCGCAATCGTTTTATACATTTTCCAGTTACCTGCAATTACTGGTGTACGCATGCAATCACCCACTGTTTTTCAATCTCATTTATCGTTTAAAGCAGCAACGCCGGGGAGTGTTTTTCCTTCCATCAATTCCAATGAGGCACCGCCACCGGTTGAAATATGATCCACCTGCTCTGCCAATCCCGCTTTGGCGATGGCTGCCGCCGAATCTCCTCCCCCGATGATGGAAAGAGCGTCGGAATCAGCGATTGCCTGGGCGATGGCAAAGGTGCCTTCGGCAAAGCGATCAAATTCAAACACACCTAAGGGACCGTTCCAGATGACCAGCTTTGAGTCGGCGATCACTTGGGCAAAGCGTTTCCGAGTTTGTGGTCCAATATCCAACCCCTGCAATTCAGCCGGGATGGCATCTACTGAAACCGTCTCCGCCCGGGCATCGGGGGAAAATTCAGCCGTTACGACGACATCTTCAGGGAGCAGCAGTTGCACGCCTTTTTCCTCCGCCTTTTGCATAAAGGTTTGCGCCAGTTCTATTTTGTCCGGCTCCAGCAAGGATTGCCCGATCTCCAACCCTTTTGCTTTGAGGAAAGTATAGGATAAGCCGCCACCGATTAAAAGGTTATCCACCTTATCCAGCAAATTTTCGATAACGCCAATCTTATCTTTCACCTTGGCTCCACCGATAATCGCCGTAAAGGGGCGCTCCGGATTTTCCAACGCACGTCCCAATGTGGAAAGTTCCTTCTCCATCAGAAAGCCTGCTACCGCAGGAACATATTGAGCGATGCCTGCAGTGGAAGCATGAGCCCGGTGAGCGGCGCCAAAGGCGTCATTGACATACAAATCGGCAAGCTGGGCAAACGCCTGAGCCAAGCCGGGGTCGTTCCCTTCTTCACCGGGATAAAAGCGGACGTTTTCCAACAGAAGCACATCCCCTTCCTGCAAATGTGCCACCTGCTCTTCCACCGCTTCTCCCACTGCTTCCGTCGCTTGTCGTACCGGTTGTCCCAACAATTGCGACAGCCGCTCTGCCACCGGAGCCAATCGCAACTCTTCCACCACTTGCCCCTTGGGGCGGCCTAAGTGGCTAGCCAAGATCACTTTAGCGCCTCGCTGCGACAAATCCCGAATGGTGGGCAGCGCCGCCCGAATCCGGTTATCGTCAGTGATGCGCCCGTCTGTTAGGGGAACGTTGAAGTCGACACGGCAAAATACACGTCTCGCCTTCACATCCACATCTCGGATCGACTGTTTGTTCATCGGTCTTCGTCCCTCCTCGGCATGAGAAAGAGGAGAGTGTCCTCCCCTCTCACCTTCCTCTATATTCTAGACTTAGAGACCCTTCTTGGCAATGTGACCGATGAGGTCGACAACGCGGTTGGAGAAGCCCCACTCGTTGTCATACCAGGAGATCACTTTTACCATGTTGCCATCTTGAATCATGGTGGAAAGGCCATCCACGATCGAGCTGTGGCTATCTCCGTTATAATCCTTGGACACCAGCGGCTCATCGGAGAAGCCCATCACACCTTTGTGGCTGCCTTCTGCCGCCTGGCGCAGCGCGTCATTAATTTCATCCACAGTTACTTCTTGATCCAACTCAGCTACAAAATCGACCACGGACACGTTGGAAGTAGGAACGCGCATCGAGAAGCCGTTCAGCTTCCCACTCAGTTCCGGCAACACTTTGGAAACAGCCTTGGCGGCTCCGGTCGTAGTGGGAATGATTGATTCAGCCGCAGCACGAGCCCGGCGCAGATCTTTATGAGGCAGATCCAGCAGTTGCTGATCGTTGGTATAGGAGTGAACCGTTGTCATCAAACCGCGACGGACGCCAAACTTCTCATGTAGCACTTTGACGACGGGAGCGAGACAGTTGGTGGTGCAGGATGCGTTGGAAATGACATGATGAGAAGCCGGATCGTATTTGTCGTGGTTGACCCCCATTACCACCGTCAGATCTTCATTGCTAGCGGGTGCGGAGATGATCACTTTTTTGGCACCGGCTTGGCGATGTTTATCCGCATCTTCTTTCTTGGTGAAGCGCCCGGTTGACTCCACTACTACTTCTACCCCCAGTTCACCCCAGGGCAATTGGGCTGGGTCCCGTTCAGCCAGTACTTTTACTTCACGGCCGTCCACGATCAAGCCGTTTGCCGTCACCTCGACGGAAGCATCCAATTTGCCATGGATCGAATCGTATTTCAACAGATGTGCCAAGGTGTTGGCGTCCGTTAAGTCGTTGATCGCCACCACTTCTACATCGGGGTTGTTTAGTGCAATCCGAAAAACTGCACGACCAATTCGTCCAAAACCGTTAATGCCAATCTTCGTTGCCATTCTTATCCCTCCAAATTCTAAGTTGATCAAAACCGTCCCTCGCGGGATCGGGTTTTACCAATTTCAATGTGCTAAGATGGCGCGGGCAGCCGCCTCATCGGTGATAAGCGTATCCCTGCCCACGACCGGACAGATCGCAGCGACCGCTTCCGCTTTGCTGCTGCCGCCAGCTACAGCCACTGTATACTCCACTCGGTCCAAATCGCTGACATGGAGACCGATACTACGCCCACGGTATACAATTTTCCCTTGTCGGTTGAAATAGTATCCAAATGCTTCTCCGACGGCACCCTCTCGTTCCAACTGTTGCAACAGGGAGGGTGTCGATTTGCGGCGGGTGGCCATCGCCCTCGCATCCCCGATACCGTGTACCACGATACGAGCGGATCGCACTAATTCCAGCACTTCTTGGATGTGCGGTTCCCGTACCAATGTCTCATAAGCATCATCACTCAACTGGTCCGGGACATGCATTAAGCGGTATTGCCCGCCTGATTTTTGCGCCATCAGGGAAGCGATGTAGTTTGCCTCCAGTTCCACCGCCTCACCCAAACCACCACGGGCCGGAACAAACGTCGTCTCTTTCAATCCAGGCGAAGCCGTGATCATATTCGCCACCGCCGCTACCGTCGTTCCACCGGCAACCGCAATCACCTGCTTCGGACGGGCCAGCTGCTTTAACAGGCGGGCTCCAGCGCGACCCATCTCCTGTTTCACCCAATCGGATCGATCTGCATCACCGGGTACAATCACCACTCGCTTTAACCCCAGATGGGAACACAGCTGCTTTTCCAGCTCCGTTAAACCGAACAGATCTTTAATCAGAGGCTCCATCTCCACAACCAAATCCATACCGGTAGCGGTTAGTTGCATCCCTACCGATTCAATGCGGATCAGCCCCTGTTCTTGCAAGAACTCTACTTCACTTCGCAAAATCCGTTCCGTATAGCCCAAGGCAGAAGCGAGACTGCGTCGTCCGACCGGTTGCATCAACTGAAGATGGCGCAAAATCTCATAACGATTGCGCATCGTATCCAGCAGATCGGGAAGGAGTTGACTTTGCATCTCTAATATCTTTTTCATGTTATCCCCCGGGACTAAAAATGTCCCATGTAGCAAAATACGTCCCATACAGACCAAAAAAAGAGGAAGCTCACTTCCACCTTGATTGTAGCGAATCAAATTCTGTTTGACAAGAAGCAGATATCAGATTGACGACAAAGTGGGCTCAAGGCTCGATTTTTGTCTTCCCTTCAGTTTGTCAGCAGCCTCTGATATCTTCTTTTACTCTAATCGGAATAGCGACGGCGGACTTGGGAGGAGGGAAACCCCAACTCTTCTCTGTACTTTGCCACCGTTCGCCGTGAAATGCGCACACCTTCGCCTTGAAGCACATCGGCGATCTGTTGATCGGAAAAAGGTTGTATTTTCCGTTCCCTCTCAATCATACGTGCAATGTTATCTTTAACACTTTGAGCGGAAACATTCGTCCCTTGTGCCGTAGATACCCCTGATGGAAAAAAATAACGAAAAGGGAGTAAGCCGCGGGGGGTTTGCATATATTTCTGCTGAGTCGCTCGACTTACCGTCGATTCGTGCAAACCGAGGAAATCGGCGATTTGTCTCAATGTGAGCGGCTTTAGGCGGGAAATCCCGTGATTAAAAAATTCCTGTTGCTCATCCACAATCGTTTGCGCCACCCGACGCAGGGTTTGCCGTCGTTGCTCCACGCTTTTTACCAACCATAAAGCCGCTTGCCACTGACGCTTGATATAAGGTAAAGCTTGCTGCGCTTCTTCATCCTGTCGCCGCAAAAAATGTTCATAATGCGTATTGATACCTAGGCGGGGCATGCCCCCTTCATTTACCGTCACCCGATACGAACCGTTTACAGCCTCTACAATCACATCCGGCCGGATATAATGGGAATCAACGCCTCCAAAGGCGAGTCCGGGACGGGGATCCAAAGTTTTAATGCAATCGGCGGCTTGTTGAACCGACACCAGATCACATCCGATTACTTTCGCCACCTGTCGGTGCCTACCGGCAGCAATATCCTGTAAATGATTCTCCGTTATGGTTAAAGCAATGGGATCAGGGTCCGGTTTTCGAAGCAATTGTAGGCGTAGACATTCCGACAGCGACCGCGCTCCCACACCGGCAGGATCCATCGATTGCAACACGCCTAAACAGGCTTGAAACTGGTCAATCCCGACATTAAAGCGCTTACATATTTGTACGGCATCCAACCCCAAATAACCGTGTTCATCCAAATTGCCGATCAAATAGGAAACAATACGCTCCGTTTGTTGATCTACGTTCATGAGCCGGAGCTGACTTTCCAAACCTTCCGCCAGTGTTTCCTCTCTCGCCGGGGCTTCCCATTGACGATCCTCATCATCCCGCCGAATAGGTGCTCTGGAGACCGTTCCACTTCGCCAATAATCGGTCCAAGCTAGTATCTCCTCTCCACCGCCTCCCTCCACTTCCAAAACGGGATTTTCCAAGGCTTGTTCCTGTAAAAATTGAACCAATTCGGTGGCGGAATACTGCAACACTTGGATTGCCTGACGTAACTCTGGTGTCATTGCTAGTTTCATCCGCTGGTCTTGAATTAAGCCAAAGCCCATCGATAATGCCATTGTTCCGTCACCTCCGCGTGATCCATTATATGTGTCGTCGGTTCCATTTGATGCCGCCGATATCAGCCATAAAATCAGATGGATGACAAAGTGGACCCGGGTCCCGATTTTCGTCTTCCCTTCAGTTTGTCAGCAGCCTCAAACCGCTTTTTCTTTTTGGGAGATGATTAGGGATTAAGTTGGAAGGGAAGAAATAGACAAGGAATCTTGAACAGGCTAAACAGTTTAAGTAGGAGTCCATTCGGTGCATGATACGAGCGCCCTCCTTTTTTATTTTAGCATAAACCCATATCCGAGTGGGGTATCTTGTAACGTACACAATATAGCTGATGGTTGTCATTTTTTCCAGGGATTGCGCCAAAAACATCCTTGCATTTCACGGTGAAATTCGATATACTAGTCTTTGTCTCCAGATACACAACAAGCGCCTATAGCTCAGGGGATAGAGCACTGGTCTCCGGAACCAGGTGCCCAGGTTCGAATCCTGGTAGGCGCACCAAGGAAAACATGACAGCCAACTGGTTGTCATGTTTTTTATTTGCTATTCATCCTGACCTATCTTGACCTTTGCTGACCATTTGGGTTATGATGGAATTGGATAATGAAGAGTCCACCTGATCGAGGAGGAGCCAAAAATGAATTTAATTCCCTATGTGGTTGAACAGACCAATCGCGGTGAACGTTCCTATGACATCTATTCCCGTTTGTTAAAAGATCGTATTATTTTCCTCGGCAGTGAGATCAATGATGTCGTTGCCAACACCATCGTCGCTCAACTTCTATTTTTGCAAACGGAAGACCCCAATAAAGACATTCAGCTGTATATCAACTCTCCCGGCGGTTCCATCTCAGCCGGATTCGCCATCTATGATACGATGCAACACGTCAAGTGTGACATCCAGACGATCTGCATCGGAATGGCCGCTTCCATGGGTGCCTTTCTCCTCTCTTCCGGCACAAAGGGAAAACGGCTAGCCTTGCCCAACAGCGAAGTTATGATCCATCAACCCTTAGGTGGAGCACAGGGACAAGCGACCGACATCGAAATCAGTGCCAAACGAATTCTGCGTATGCGGGACCGTTTAAACCAACTGCTGTCGGACCAGACTGGTCAGCCGCTGAAAAAAATTCAACAGGACACGGATCGCGACCATTTTATGACCGCGGAACAAGCGAAGGATTACGGTTTAATCGACAATATCGTGCTCCATCAAGGAAAGTGAGTTAGGAACAACTTTTTGACTACAAAAGAAAAGTGTATCTACTGCACTCACATACAAGCTAGTCTAGCCCTTCATAAATGAAGGGCTTTTTTAATAAAAATAAAGGAGTGATCAAACTCTACTTTTGCCCTTTCGCTTCTTTCCAGGCATCCGTCAACATTTTATGAAACGTGACACCGCCCTCGGACTCCAGAATCTCCACCTTCATCTGCTGACCGCCGTCATACTGGATCAAAATCACATCGACGATTTCACCCCAATCTTCCCGCTCGTGGTGTTTGATTTTATTCACTTTTTCCAGGGGAACGTCCGTTATGCGCCCCTGTCGCTGGTAACGAAGAGCTTGTTCGGTCAACACCGCCACTTCTGATCGATCCTCATATTTATCGTAATAAGCTAAAAGCGTCTCCCCATCCTGTACCAATCCTTCGTCTTCGACAAAGGCCAACGCGTCATCGCTCATCTCATTGGGAGCCAACACCCCCCAGTCGCCGCCCCAATCCTCATCCACCATCGCATCAAAATCCTGAAATGATTGGCTAAATGAATCCGTGATAACGGAAAAGTACATCACAAACAGCACAACGGAAACGACACACAACAATAGGACAAATCCGCCGCAACCAATCAGCCAGGGAAGGGCGCTGCGCTCCTTGGGCATATTGTTTTCCACGCTACTCTCTCCTTTGATGGTACCCGATATTCTCTTCATACGGAGCTGCCGCCCCTTTGCTCCAGGAAGCTATAGTTTATTCGCCAATTACCGACGCCAATCCTCTTCCACTGCTGATATTTCATCCTCAACTCACATTGTCAGATTGCCCCGATTATGATACGCTGTTAACGGGTATGATGGGCGAGCGGAGGAGGATCATTTCATTGAGAACTGCCGTTTGGACCGCTCTCATCTGCCTGCTGACTTTTGCGGCAAGCCCGATCGCCTTCGCCGAAACTTCAGATTCTGATTCCCTTTCCCTTGAAGGTACTTATTCCACGCAAGACGGTAAACACATCATCGAAGTAACCCTGCCCCAAGCAGAGCAACCGACAGGCAATTGGGTCGTCACCCTGAACGGAAGTGATGAACAAGCTTCCCCGGAAGGGACAAGCCTCGATCAGTTCACCACCCAGTACGATGACTTGGTGGAAGGTCGCAACTATCAGGTTATTGCCGTTTTTTACGGTAAAGACGGTAAGACACCCGTTGACCTGAATACTTGCTTTGAATTTAAAGCGAACGCGGCTGATGATGCGAGTGAACCGGTTGTATTGAAAGACTGCGGGCTTGGTGGCGGTAATCTGGATGAGACGGATGCCGTAGAGGTTGATACGACGGAATCCCACTCAACTGGATCAAAGGATACAGCGCCGGGAGACGAAGATTCTGAATTGGAAGAATCGGGAATCCTAAGCAATATGATGAGTGGCACCACCGTTCAACAAGGTGGCCCAATGCCGGAAACATCCATCAGCTCTCTGAGCTGGTTTGCATGGGGCGGTCATCTCATGTTGGTGGGCTGTGCGCTCTTAGGATTTCGTAGCCCTCGCCAAGACCTGTCCTAATCACATCCATTTTCGGGAAAGGGAGAGGAGAGATCGGCGGGCGTCATGCCGCTTCAAACCCTTGATTCAATCATTAAGACACGTAAACACTCAAATTTCTACCGAAAAATTTACGCCCATCCACCCAGACAGGCCTTACTAGGCCTGTCTTTTCCGCATATATACGGCCATTTCAACGGCAGGAAGCGGCCATCACACTCACAGAAAGATCCCTTAATCTGCGACATTAAGGACGGTAATTGTCTTCACATTCTTTGGTCTCAACGTCGTAGGAAACCTCAAATGTAACGGTAGGTTCCTCTTTGGCAAAAGCGACGGCATCCACACGCTTGGAACAGCTGGCACCAAATCCCGTACACCCTCGCTTTAGTTCCGTCACTTCAAACTCTTGATTGTATTTATCGTGCAGATATTCTTCCATGCTTTTCTCCGTCTCTTCCCAATCGATCTCGGGAAGGATTAACTCAGAAAAACTACAGCCGGGGAGTACTACCATAACCAATAAAAGCACTATCCACAACTGTTTTCTCGTCAGCATGATGATTCCTCCTTTCTCCCACAGTTTGCTCTCGTCCATGTTTTAAAACCAGTATCCACCTCGTGATGGGTGGATACTGGAGTCTGCTTGATATCCGTCAAGTTCGGGCCATTTTTTTCTTTTTGCCAAATAAAGCCTTGGTAATGCGTGGAGCAGTCAGAAACAGCACCATCCCTACCACAGCAGAAAACAGAATAAACATCCCGCTAAACAGTTGCAGCGAACCAGTAGCCAAGGCGGCGATAATAATCGAAAACTCACCCCGTTGGGTAAAAGAGAGACCTGCGCGTACCGATTGACGGGTGGTTAAGCCATATAGCTTTCCCCCGATCACCCCTGTTAAGATTTTGCCGATAATGGACCACAACAACAGCACCACTAACAGCCCTACCATTGGAATGCCTTCAAAAATATCCAGCTTTGATCCAAAATACACGAAGAATAGCGGTAAAAACAAATCCCGGATTGGAATCATCATATGCTCCAATTCCTCTGTTTTGCGTGTTTCCGCCAACATGATTCCCGCCAAAAATGCCCCGAGTACTTCGGACAGGTCCAAATACAAGGCCAGACCGCCATAAGCCAAGGAGATCCCCACCATCAACAAGATGAAGAAATCTTGGCCGATATACCGTTCCACAAAGCCTCCCAAACGGGAAAACAAAAACCGCCCCAGTAGAATCGCCACTACAAACAACAAGCCCACCTTAAGGAATAAATATCCAAAATCACCACCGCTCAAACCGCCGGTTGTCATCATCCCTACCAAGATGACGATTAAAATGGGAGCGACAATATCTTCAAAAATCAGCAGCGCCAACATAAACTCCGAATCATCGTTGGCAAACCGCTTCATTCCCTCCAACAGTTTAGCGGTGATGGAGGAACTGGTGGCATAGACGACACCGCCAAGAAGCAGCGACGAGATCAAATCCATGCCCATCAGATAGACGATCACAATCGTAATACCACAGTTTAGGAAAAGATCCAATAATCCCGCTGGCCATACTTTGATCGCAATATTGGCCAATCGCTGCATCGGGAATTCCATCCCTAAAACAAAAAAGAGAAGAATAATACCAATCTCACCGGCCAGCGCCAACTCTTTATTCCCTGCAAGCATACCGGCCAGTGCAATACCCAACAGCAGATAGAGTACGATCCCGGGAAGCCTCAGCTTTGACCCTACATAGCCCAGGATAAACAAGGCGCATAAAATCAATCCCGCTCCCAATATAAAAGGCATGTCCAATTGCAAGGAGTTATTCCTCCTCTCCGCGGCAGAAAGCCTCAAAGGAAACCACTTGTTCGTTGGCACCCGCCACCATCAGCGTATCTCCGGCACGAAGCTCGGTATCTGCTGGTGGGCTGACAATGGTATCCTCTCCGCGGATGATGCCTAAGATCGTTACACCTGTCCGTTTGCGAATTTGCCCCTCGGCAATTGTTTTCCCACTAAAGGGAGACACCGGCGACAGTGTCACCCATTCCAGCACCATTTTTTTGCGGAACAGTTTCATCCGATCCATATCCACCGTCTGGTAAGCAGCTCCCAACAGTTGGGCGCCCAATTGGCGTGTCTCTTCTCCCGTTAAGTCCATGGTGAACTCTGGATCTTCTTCATCCAAATCCGCAAAGAAATACAGTTCACGCTTACCGGTGTGATGAATCACAAGCACGATTTTTTGATCCTCGGCAGTGATAAAAGAGACTTTTTTGCCGATTCCCGGCAAATCACCCACTCTGATATCCAATTGACACTCTCCTCTATTGATTGTTGAACCCAAACTCTCCCCTATTTTAAACGTTTGCACTAAAGAAAAAAAGGAGAGGACAATGCCTCTTAACTAAAAAAACCGCGCCCTTATGGACACGGTTTTTGCTCATTTATACTTCTTCTTTGGAAACGATCGCCGCCAAGGCTTCTACCGCATTGGCCGCATCATCGCCTTCAGCGGAGATGACGATTTCTGTTCCTTTGGCAACGGCCAAACTCATGATTCCCATAATGCTTTTGGCATTCACTTTTTTATTCTCTTTGCTAACAAAAACTTCTGCGGAGAATTTATTGGCTTCCTGCACAAACAAAGCAGCGGGGCGCGCATGCAAACCCGCTTTCAAATTGACCGTCACCTGTTTTTCTGCCATATCGATCCCTCCAGATCATAATATTAATTTTTATGGAAACTTGGACAAGCCAAGTGTGTTAACATGTGTTGGCTTTCAGCTTGGACGCCATCTCATCCAGTTTGCGCAGCCGGTGGTTAATAGCCGACTTTCCCACTTTTTTGGTTGGAAGAAGCTGCCCCAGCTCTGTCAGGGAAACATCGGGATACCGCAGTCGCGCTTCCGCCACTTCCCGTAACCGGTTCGGCAATTGCTCCAATCCGATTTCCCGCTCAATCAAGCGGATATTTTCCACTTGCCGCATCGCCGCCTGGATCGTTTTATTTAAATTGGCGGTTTCACAATTGACCAGACGATTAACCGAATTGCGCATATCCTTCATAATGCGCACGTCTTCGAACTGAAACAGCGATTGATGGGCTCCGATAATATTGAGGAATTCGCCGATTTTGTCTCCCTCTTTCAGATAGACGACAAATCCCTTTTTACGCTCGAGCCATTTGGCATGGAGGTGGTAGCGGTTCATCAAGTCGCACAGCGCCTGGCTATGATCTTGATAAGTAGAGACAATCTCCAAGTGATAAGATGCACTATCGGGATTATTGACGGAGCCGCTGGCTAGAAAAGCACCGCGCAAGTAGGAACGACGGCAGCATTCTTTTTCCAGGAGCGAAGGATGAATCCCGTCGACCCGTTTCATCCCTTTTTCTAAAATGGATAAGTCTTGTAAAATCCGGTCGGCATCCACCACAATCCGCACCACATAAGTATTATTCTTTTTTAGCCTCACTTTTTTGCGGACCAAGACTTCCGGTTGCAGGCCATATAATTGTTTGACCAGGCTGTAGGTACGACGGGCGATCGCGTTGTTTTCGGTCGCGACGTCTAAGCGAAAGTCTCCGTTCCCCAATTGAATCGAACCGTTCATGCGAACCAATGCCGACAATTCGGCCCGTTGGCAACACGGCTCCGTCTCAATACGGGTTAATTCTTGTTTGGTAGTGGAAGCAAAGGACATGTGACATCCCTTCCTCATTCGCTGTCCCGGCCAGCCTGGTTGTTTAACGCGTCAGTTCCAGGATCAACTTGCTGAGTCGATTGGCGTTATGCCGAATCACCCCGTGATATTGAAGCAGGTTTTCTGCCCAGACACGGCAACCGACGGCTTGCAGACGCTCGATATCCGGTTGCACCATCGCAGCCCCTTCTTCTGCGTATTGTCGCAGAATGGCGGCAGGCGGGGTTTCATTGTTTAGGATAATGGTATCGATTAGGCGATCCCCTATATGGCGATGAATCGCCTCCAAATGATCAAAAGCCGTATATCCGTCCGTTTCTCCTGGTTGCGTCATCACATTGCAGATATAGACGGTTTTCGCTTGTGACTCCCGAATAGCCTCAGCCAATCCCTGCACCAACAGATTGGGTAAAATGCTGGTGTACAGGCTACCGGGACCGATGACGACGACATCCGCTTCTTGGATGGCCACCAATGCCTCCGGTATGGGACGTACATCTTCCGGTTCCAAAAAGACGCGCCGGATCTGCTTACCGGCAAGTGGAATGCGGGATTCCCCTTGCACACACGTCCCGTCCGTCATCTCCGCCCCTAACGTCACTTCTTGATCCGTCGAGGGAAGAACACGCCCCCGCACCGCCAACACCCGGCTTGCCTCTTGAATAGCATGGGTAAAATCTCCTGTAATATCCTGCATCGCCGCCAGAAACAAATTCCCTAAATTGTGTCCAGCTAATCCGTTCCCGTTTCGAAAACGGTATTGCAATACTTTTTCCAACATGGGTTCCGTATCGGCCAAAGCGACCAATACATTGCGGATATCGCCTGGAGGCGGCATTCCCATATCGGTGCGAAGTCTGCCGGAGCTACCCCCATCGTCGGCAACGGTCACAATCGCCGTGATGGAGACAGGCAATCGCTTTAACCCCCGCAACATCACAGCTAGGCCAGTGCCTCCCCCTATGACGACGATCCGAGGATTCGGACCGTCAGTCGGTTCTCTTTTTTCCATAACCGACACCTCTCGGTTCAACCGTTCTTCTCGATGTCCCGGTGCGCCACACGCACTTTTTCCTGCTCGTGGAAAGTCCGGTTGAGGGTTTCAGCAATTGCGACGGAACGATGTTGACCACCGGTACAACCGATGCCAACCACTAAACTAGTCTTGCCTTCCCGGTGATAGTGGGGAAAGAGGAAAGAGAGCATCTCCGTCAGATGTTGGAGAAACCGCTTGGTTTCCTCCCATTTCATCACATAATCGTATACATCAGTATCCCGACCCGTCAACGGTCTTAACGAATCTACATAATGCGGATTTGGCAGAAAGCGGACATCAAAGATAAGATCAGCATCGATGGGAACACCGTACTTGAAGCCAAACGATAAAAAGGTGATAGCAAGTCGATCCGATTCCGTCTGGTTAAACCGGGCGACAATCCTCTCTTTTAATTGCCCCGGCTTTAAGTTACTCGTATCGATAATCTGGTGTGCTCTCCCTTTCATCTCATCGAGCAGCTTTCTCTCCGCTCGAATCCCGTCAAGGGGCGTTCCATCCGGGGAAAGGGGGTGACGTCGCCGCGTTTCCTTGTAACGACGTACCAGCACTTGATCCTCAGCATCCAAGAACAAGATCTGATAATGGATACCATGACGTTTTTCCAATGTATCCAAGGATTCCACCAAAGATGAGAAAAATTCCCGACCTCTTAAATCGATCACCAGAGCAACCCGGCTCACTTTCCCCCCGGACTGTTCCAATAGGTCGGTCAGCTTAGACAGGAGCACAGGCGGCAGATTGTCAATACAGAAAAAGCCCATGTCCTCCAGACTCTGCATCGCGACACTTTTACCCGCTCCCGACATGCCTGTTATAACGACTAATTCAATCTGACATTCTTTTTCTGCAGCCAATTCGCTCACCCACTTTCCATCACTACCGTGGTCGTTAATGCTCCCGTCTGACTGTTAGAGCGGCTGCACCGATCATTCCCGCATCGTTGCCCAGTTGCGCGGGTAAAATTTGTACGCCGCGGGCAGCGGCAGCCAGCGCATGCTGGGCATAGGATTGGCGCAATGGTGTAAACAGTCGCTCACCCGCCCGCGAGACACCGCCACCCACAATAAAAGCGGCTGGGTTATTCACCACGGACAGAATCGCCATCAACCGTCCCAGTGCATCGGTGGCCCGATCGATTACCTCCAACGCCAACACATCCTGTTGTTCAGCTGCGGCAAAAAGCGTCCGTGTGTTTAGCTCGCCCTGCTGGGCCGGCTGGTGGAGGAGCGACTGCCGACCCGCAGCCAATCCTTCCTTCACCAGGCGCATCATACCAGTGGCCGAAGCGATCGTCTCCACACAGCCCCGTTTTCCACAGCCACACAGTGCACCGTTCTCTTCCATACAGATGTGGCCAATCTCACCGGCCATCCCGGATACCCCGTGAACCAGGCGACCATCGACGATAACTCCACCGCCGACACCGGTTCCCAATGTGATACAGACAATGTCACCGATCCCGGTTCCCGCCCCGCTCCAGGCTTCACCCAGCGCAGCCACATTGGCATCATTGTCAATAACCACCGGAACCCCCAATTTCGCTTCCAAAACAGTACGGACGGGAACCCGTTCCCAGGGAATATTGGTTAAACGAATAATCTCACCGCGCTCAATGTCCAAAAAGCCAGGCAACCCAATTCCCAATCCCGCCACACGAGACCAGGGTTGCCCGCTCATTTCCGCCAGTTCCCGCGCATGCTCAGCCATGCGGGCCAAACCGGTTTCGGCGCCTTCCTCACCCCGCGTTGGTTTTTCCAGCTTATCGAGCAGTTTCCCGTTTTCATCTACAATCCCCAGCTTCATACTAGTGCCGCCGAGATCGATGCCAATATAACATTTGTCCATAAAAACGTTCCCTTTCTGCATTTCATCGTTTCGACTATACCCGACCCCTGTAGCAGGGTCAAGCGACGGAACGGAAGAACCGAACATCTACACTGGATTTTCACATAAAATACCAGATGAAACACAAGACCGTAAAAATCCTGACGGAAAACCCGACACCATCAAGCTCAAGGAGTCTTACCTGTATTATACCAGAAACCGCTAATCACAGCGCTTTCATTCCGTTTTACCACCCATAGAAACACCTTAAAGAAAAAGCCCCTGTCGGGCGACATGGGCTTACAACAATCATGATCGCTCAACCATGATCTCAATAAACTCCTGTTGGAAAAGCTCAATCACTTTTTCCATCATCACCTTGCGCGTTAAAATCCCTACAAATCGGTTATCCTCATCGATAATCGGAATGTAGGGGCGGTCGATCAACACTTCATAGGCAAAGGAAAAGACGGAGTTTGCCAAAATACCGGAATGATTTTGATTCATCGCATCTCTGACAGAGCGCTCTGACAGTTTTCCAAGCTGAAAATCTTCTTTTTTCAGCATTAAATCCAAAATGTTCGTTTTACTGATCACACCCTCGACCCGTCCGGCGTCATCAATCACCGGAACGGAGGCGTAACCACGTCGTGTCAATACAATCAACGCACGCTCCAAGGACCAATCCGGATTCACCGTCACGACTTGATCCCCTGGGATCACCAAGGAGGCGATTTCCATGGAGAACAGTTGTGAAATCGATTGTGACATATTCCAAACATCCCTTTGCATTGTTTGGCATGCCGCACACCTAGCCCAAGCTGTTGGATGGAAGGGGTACAAACCGGTTGCCATGCGAGACTTGGGAACGAAGTAACCATCGCGATTCTTGTTCTGCAAAGCAACGCTTTTTCCGGCTTCGGCGCTTCCGCTGAACGGCACAGCAAAGGCACTTCGCTTTCAAAAATTCCTTCCATCATTCATATAATCAACAATCCTCAACATGGATTGTCCGTGGTACATCAACAAAATTGCTCAGGTGGCGAACACTGCCCATAGTATCAGTCTACAGCAGACCACCTAAAAAGAGAACCGGATTTTTTTTAACTAATTCGCGCCAGAAGTCTCCCACTTTTACAAGTGGCGAGATGAATGGCGCGTCAAACGGGGGATGGATTTTGTCATCTCACAATTCTGACAAAATCGTTCCAAAACCATTGCCGGGCCCATCTTTAACCACAAGCCCCTCAATTGAGGGGCTGAGGTTATATGATAATAAATCTGCCCTAGTGTGTGTTGTTACGATACACCTTGCAAACCTCTTCCAACATGCGTACGTTTCGTCCGACGGTGGAAGAGGAAACATCGTACTTGCGGGCGACCCCTTGGTAGGTGAGCGGAAGACCGTGTAGCTTGGCTACCACATATTCCAAGGCGGCAACCCATCCCTCCACTTTGCGAATCACAGGTAGGTTGGGTTGGTTTTGGCGCAAGAATTCAGCCCAAATGATCTCGGCGTCATTCATCTGTGTCTGATCATACTCCCCGGCCATTCTTCCCAGACAACGATCCAGTACCTGTCGCCACGCCTGGAGCCAGTGCGGCAATTCCTGTGCCAGCTGGTAGGGCTGAATCATCACTTCTCGGCCATCCAAGCGAGCACGGCACGGCTCCTTTATGCCGATTTCACGAAGGATATATAAGGCGATACGCTTCAGGTCATCATCTTCATTTTCCTTCAGCAAGAAGCCGCGCAAAACCTCTTCCACTTCACCATCGCGAATCCATTCAAATACTTGTAGCACTTGTAATTTTGTTTCGCGATCCCCGTGATTTAATGCCCAAAAGAAGGATGAGCGAATCAGAGGATTTTGCTTGATCTGCTCCGGAATGGACCGCCGTTGTTGTTGATCCAATTGCAACAACTGTTCCTCAAAGGGCAGTTGATAATGATAACTGATCGACGGCAGGCGCTGAAGAGAGCTTTCCGCCTCCACCAATTGGTTGAGGTAGAAGCGAGGCACCTCCGATTTCGGGTCGAGCTCACGGGCTACGCGCCAGTATTTTCGGGCGAAGCTCCATTCGCCGATGTTAAAGGCGGCAACGGCAACATAGTGATATAAGCTGGAGTCCGGCGCGGGATCCAGTTTCAACAGATGCCTAAACAGACGATACGCTTCTTGATGTTCACCGAGAACACCCATGGTGGTCGCCAATTTCATCATTTGCTCCAAATGGAACGGAGCCCATTTTTTCAACATGCCCACCAAACGATCCCGCTGTTCCACCTGCCCTTGATATTGACTCAGAACAGCCAGATTACACAAAGCGTGGAGATTGTGGGAGTCCTTTTGCAGTACCTGGTGGATGGTTTTCATTGCACGATCCAGTTCACCAGTATAATAATAGGACAATGCCAGGTTATTCATCGCCGCCAAAAAATCAGGCGCTTCCTCTACCAGTTTCTCCAGGATGCGGGTCGCCCGTAAAAAGTGACCGGCCTCCATACACTCCCGCGCTTCCTCATGCTTTCGCAGCAGGCGGTTCCGCGGTTGCACTCGTGGGCGTCGCGGTTGTCTTCCCAATTCAAAAGCCAACATCTCCAACATTTCCTCCGCTTCTTGGCTGAATTCCCCTTCAGGCTCTTCTTCCAAATAGCGCAGGCAGTGCTCTTCCGCCTTCTCAAAATCATCCATATTGGCATAGTTGTTGGCCATGTAGAAGTAGCATTCGTGTAGATGGGAGTCTACCTCTTGCAATATTCGCTCCAACACTTCGTTGGACTCCTCAAAACGTCCCATCTCCGATAATATTCCCGCCAAATTGCACTGGTTGACTGGATTATCCGGTTCTTTTTCCGCCGCTAATCGAAAATACTTCAGCGCCTTGTCATAGCGATGTCGATCCAGGGAGCGGACTGCCCGTTCAAAGAAGAAGCCCGCATCCATACGCAGACGGATCACTTTATGTCCTTGTTCCTGTTTTCGATTATCCGCTTGCATTCGTTTCATCTTATCCCACCCTATCGGGGTAGTTCCCCATTGGCGCATGTCGCAAAAAGTATATCATATTTACTACAAATTACATACCTACTACGAATGTTGATGTATCTCATCTGTCGTTTTTCTATTGTCCGCTTGAGGTAAACAGATGTCAAATACACAAAAAACACCCCCAAAAAGGAGGTAGAAAGTTTATTTCATCCGTTTAAGTTACCCCTTCGGACCATGTCTCTGTGCCAATTCCTGCAGAATCTCATCCAGAGACAAGCCCTGCTCCCGTAGTAGCACCAACCAGTGAAACAGAAGATCGGCACTTTCCCAACGCAGCTCGTCCGCAGAACGGTTTTTTGCTGCGATTACCACTTCTGTCGCTTCTTCACCCACTTTTTTCAGGATGCGGTCCACTCCACCAGTAAACAGGGATGTGGTATACGAATCGGTGGGTCGCTCCGTTTCTCGCTGTGCAATCACCGCTTCCAGGGTATTTAAGATGGCGAAGCGATCACCGCTATCGGTTTGCGCCGGTTTAAAACAGGAATAAGCGCCGGTATGACAGGCGGGGCCAGCGGGAATCACCCGCACTACCAATGCATCCCCGTCACAATCGCAAGCGATGGAAACGATACGCTGGGTGTTGCCCGATGTTGCCCCCTTATGCCACAACTCTTGGCGGGAGCGGCTCCAAAACCAGGTTTCTCCCGTCTCTAGCGTTTTGTTTAGCGATGCTTTGTTCATATAGGCCAATGTGAGCACTTCTTTGCTGACCGCATCCTGGACGATGGCAGGCACCAAACCGTCGACGTCAAACCGTACCTGAGCCGGATCAAAGGAAAGGCTCATCGGACATGCACCCCTTTCTCTTTTAAGTAAGCCTTCAACTGCGGCAAGGGGATCTCACGATAATGGAAAACGGATGCGGCTAAAGCAGCGGCGGCCGGGGTCTCCCTGAATACTTCCGCAAAGTGCTCGACAGCCCCTGCGCCGCCGGAAGCGATTACCGGAACCCGTACTTCTGCTGCCACCGCCTGCGTCAAGTGGAGGTCAAAGCCCGACTTTTGCCCATCTTGATCCATGCTGGTCAGCAAAATCTCCCCGGCCCCCCTCTCGACGGCTTCCTGGGCCCATTCCACCGCATCTCGTCCTGTCTGGTTACGGCCGCCGTGGCTAAGCACTTCCCACCTCTCCCCATCGAGATCGAAGCGGGCATCGATGGCGACGACGATACATTGGCTGCCGAAGCGGCGGGCTCCTTCCTCAATCAGGTCGGGATTGAGCAGAGCGGCGGTATTGATGGAGATTTTGTCTGCACCGGCCCGTAACAGGCGAAACATATCGTCGACCGAGCTGATTCCTCCACCGACGGTAAAGGGGATGCTCAATGTTCCCGCAGCTTGTTTGACCACTTCCACCATTGTTTTTCGCCCTTCATGAGAGGCGGATATGTCCAGAAACACCAACTCATCCGCTCCCTGTTCATCGTACCGAGCGGCCAGTTCCACTGGGTCACCGGCATCCCTGAGATTAACGAAGGAAACGCCTTTTACCACACGGCCGTCCTTTACATCCAGGCAAGGAATAATCCGTTTGGAAATCATACCCCCGCCTCCTTCTCCACCGCCTGTAGAGCCTCTTTTAAACGGATGGCCCCGGTATACAGCGCTTTGCCCACAATCGCTCCAGCAACTCCGTCTTTCGCATATCGGGCCAACTCCGTCAAATCGGCACTGGAGCGGACACCACCGGAGGCGATCACTTGGCGGCCACACGCCTGGGCGAGAAAACGGATGGCATCCACATTGGGACCGCTCAGGGTACCGTCTCGGGCAATATCGGTAAAAATGAAGGTTTCCGCCCCCAGTGCCGCCATTTCGTTGGCCAGCCGTTCCACCGGGACATTGGAGGTATCCAGCCAACCATGGGTAGCCACCATGCCGTCCCGGGCATCCAACCCGACCGCGATGCGATCGCCGAAAGAAGCGAGCGCCTCTTTTACAAACGCAGGGTTGTCCACAGCGGCGGAGCCGATTACTACCCGTTGGACACCGGCATCTAACAATTGCCTCAAACGCTCCATATCACGAACGCCGCCACCCACTTGCAATGGACACGGGGCGGCAGCCGCCATTTTTTTGATCACTTCCAGATTAGCTGCTACACCGGTTCGGGCAGCATCGAGATCAACCACATGCAACCACTCCGCGCCTTGATCGACAAAGCGGCGCACAACGGCGACGGGATCGGTGTCATATACCGTTTCGCGGGCATAGTCCCCTTGAAACAGTCGTACACAGTTGCCTCCACGCAGATCAATCGCCGGGTAAAGAGTGAAAGTCATGCGCAACCCACTCCTTCCCGGCACAACTGTGCAAAGTTATCCAATAGCCGTATTCCCACCTTGCCGCTCTTTTCCGGATGAAACTGCATTCCAAACAATTGATGCCTGCCCACGATCGCCGTCACATTTTGATGATAATCGGTAACAGCCAACACATCCTCACGATTGTCAGGAAGAACGCGGTGGGAGTGAACGAAATAGGCGTACCCCTCCTCCACTCCTTTTAACAGCGGGTGTGGCCCGTTAAATTGAAGTTGGTTCCAGCCCATATGGGGGATGTTGATATCCCCTTCCAACCGTTTGACATGGCCGGAAAACAGATTGAGCCCCTGATGATAACCGTGTTCATCACTGGAAGTAAATAAGAGCTGCATCCCCAGGCATATCCCCAATAACGGTTTTTCTGCGCTCGCTTCCCTGATCGCTTCCACTAGGCCCCTTTTTTTTAACTCCAGCATCGCATCGCCAAACGCACCCACCCCCGGAAGAATTAAGCCGTCTACTTGCCGCACCTCTTCCGGGTCAGCGATGATGCGAGCAGAGTGACCCATACGTTCCAACGCACGACTGACGCTGTATAAATTGCCCATTCCGTAATCGATCACACCGATCATCATAACACCCCCTTGGAGGATGGCACCCCGGTCACACGGGGATCTTTTTCTCCCGCCTGATCCAGTGCGCGGCCCAAGGCTTTAAACAAGGATTCGATCATATGGTGCGTATTGCGACCATAGTGCAGGATCACATGCAGATTGATGCGCGCTTCTAGGGCCAGCTTCCAGAAAAATTCATGTACCAACTCTGTGTCGAAGTTCCCTACCTTTGCTTGCGGAAACTCCGCCCGAAACTCCATATGAGGACGGTTGGACAGATCGACGATCACCTGACCGAGGGCATCATCCATCGGCACCCACGCTTGTCCATAACGGCGGATTCCTTTTTTCTCTCCCAGGGCTTCCCGGATGGCCTGCCCTAAGCAGATGGCGATATCCTCCACCGTGTGGTGGTCATCGATCTCCCAATCTCCCTTTGCCTCTACCTCCAAATTGAAGAGGCCGTGTTTAGCCCACAGATCCAGCATATGTTCCAAAAAGGGAACCCCGGTATCAAGATGGGTTTGGCCGGAACCGTCCCACTCCAGCGACAGGCGAATCTGTGTTTCTTTCGTTTCCCGCTCCACTCGTGCACTCCGTTCAGCCATGGGTGTCCTCCTTCTCCAACCGTACTCGGATTGAGGCGGCATGGGCGCTCAATCCTTCCGCCTCAGCCAGGGTCACCACCGTCTGTCCATCCCGTTGGATCATATCGCGACTAGCGGCGATTAAGCTGGTCTTTTTCGTAAAATCATCCACTCCCAAAGGAGAGGAAAAGCGTGCCGTTCCATTGGTGGGCAGCACATGGCTGGGACCGGCCACATAATCGCCCAACGCTTCCGGACTCCAGTGACCTAAAAACAAGGCCCCGGCGTGTCTCACTTGGCCCACCCAACTCCAAGGATCTTCCACCATCAGCTGCAAGTGTTCCGGCGCTAAGCGATTTGCCGTTGCCACCGCTTCCGCTACATCAACGGTAATCGCGATCGCCCCGTGCTCACGTAGTGATTGGGCCGCAATCTCCCTCCGCGGCAGCCGCTCACATTGGCTGATCAGCTCGCGGGTAACGGCAGCGGCCAAGGTTTGTGACGGTGTGAGTAAAACGGCGGAGGCCATGGGATCGTGCTCAGCCTGGGACAACAGATCCGCCGCCACCCACGCCGCGTCAGCGCTATCGTCAGCGATTACCACAATCTCACTAGGGCCCGCGATCATATCGATATCCACTTGGCCGTAAACCAAGCGTTTGGCCAAGGTGACATAGCGATTACCGGGACCGCAGATCTTATCCACCCGTGGGATCGTTTCCGTCCCAAATGCCAAAGCAGCAATCGCCTGGGCACCGCCCACCTTAAAAATGCGCTCCACTCCTGCTTCTCGTGCCGCCACCAAGGTGGTAGCGTCAATCTTGCCGTCGGCTTGCGGCGGGGTAGTGATCACCACTTCTTCCACTCCCGCCACTTGCGCCGGAATCACTGTCATCAACACGGTGGAGGGATAAGCGGCCCGTCCCCCCGGCACATAAACCCCTACCCGTTCCAATGGGAGAACCAGTTGCCCCAAAACAGTCCCGTCCGTTTCCGTTTCCATCCAAGATGTTCGCTTTTGCCGTTCATGATAAGCGCGAATCTTGGCGGCAGCGGTTTGCAACGCATTGATAAAAGCCGGTTCCACCTGTTGATACGCGTCCTCCATTTCCACAGCGGAGACCAGCGTTTCCGTCACTTCCACTTTGTCAAAGCGACGGGTATATGCTGCCAACGCGGTATCCCCTTTATGTTGAACATGGCGAATCACCTCTCGCACCATGCGCTCTTCCTCGGGCGAGCCGGTTTCCTCCCGCCGTCGGATATCCAGTTCATCCGCTTTTACGATCGAAATCATGATGAGCCCTCCTTCCCCTTCACCACTTGGGCCAACCGTTCAACGATCTCATTGACGGCACTGCTTTTTAAGCGATAACTGGCTCGATTGGCGATCAGGCGGGAGGTGACATGCGTGATCTCCTCCAGCTCCACCAGCCCGTTCTCCTTTAGGGTTCGCCCGGTTGAGACAATATCGACGATGCGATCGGTTAACCCGATCAGCGGGGCTAACTCCACCGAACCGTTTAAGTGGATGACGTCCACCTGTTGCCCTTTTTCACGGAAATAACGATCAGCGATCCGGGGGTATTTGGTGGCCACTTTGGGGTTAAATACCTGCTTCCAATCACGGGAACCGGCTACCGAGATGCGGCAGGGACTGATGCCGAGATCCAGCAATTCATAAACATCCCGTTCCTCTTCCAGCAACACATCCTTGCCCACCACTCCCAAATCGGCCACACCGTGTTCCACATAGGTGGGAACATCCATCGGTTTAACCATCAGAAAGGAGAGCGCTTCCTCCGGCACTTCCACCGTCAATTTACGGGAGTCTGCGGATAGATCTGTACCTACCGACAAACCCGCCTGTTTTAACAATAAAAGCGCCTCATCAAAAATGCGTCCCTTAGGCATGGCCACCACCAGTGGCTCCCGTTCAGCCATTTTCCCCCTCCTCCCCCCGTATCACCGCTATACCAGGATTATTTTCGTCGATCCGTAAGGTGACCGCTTTTCCTTCACTCCGCAAACGGGTCGCTTCCCGATAGGCACGTCGACGGGAAGCAGGATCATATACCAGGGTTATCGCTTCTTTTACCGACCCTTCCCCCGTCCCCGCCATAATCAACCGATCGGTCTTTAAAGCGAATCCACGGGCCGGTGCCGGGCGGTCAAAACGCTCCAACAACCGATCATAACGGCCACCGCTCAATAGATAATAGCTGGCGGCTCCATATCCTTCAAAATAGATGCCGGAGTAGTAATCCAAGCTTCCCACCAGGCTGAGATCGATCCCCATATAGTGATCCAGCTCCCAATCGCATAACGCCTCCCAAATCCCCTCCAAATGGGCGATCGCCTTCTGTACACGGGAGCAGTCCGTCCCTTTCCACCGCTGAAGGATTGTCACACCCCCACGCTGCTCCAGGATCGACAACAACCATTCCCTTCCACGCTCGGGCAAATCCAGGGCGTTGACACGATGGCGAAACTCCACCAAGTTGCGCCGACTCAAACATTCCCGCAGCTGATCCGCTGTTTTTCGATCCTGAAGCTGCTCCATCAACAAGGCATCCAATAATCCTATATGACCGATCGCCAACTGGATAGAACCCACACGGCAAGCTTGCAGCGACTCTACCGCCAAAGCCAACACTTCCGCATCCGCTTCCGGCGAATGATCACCCACCAGCTCCACACCGGATTGGAAAAACTCCGCACTCCGTCCCGCTTCCCGTTCCTGCGCTCGAAAAACGTTGGCATGATAAAACAGCCGCAGCGGCAGCGGCTCTTCCCGCATCAACGACGCCACTACTCGGGCGATGGGGGCGGTTTGATCCGGGCGCAGAACCAGTGTCTTTCCCTGTCCGTCCAACAGCTTAAACAGCTTATCCTCATCGATGGCACTGGCGCCGCCGACGGTGTCAAAATACTCCAAGGTGGGGGTAATCACTTCCCGATAACCCCACGCGGTAAACCGCTCTTCCACCTGTCGTTCAACCCACTGCTTTTTGCGGGCCACTTCCGGCAAAAAATCCCGTACACCCACCGGTTTTTCAAATTCGCGCGGCTTTCCCAACGGACTCCACTCCCAGAACACTTTAGTTTGCTAATGCGATAAAGATGTTCTTTGTAGTGTAACATCCATATCAAAACAGCGTCAATCCGCCACTTTACTCCCGTTTCGCTCCTGTAGCCAGTGTGCCGCTTCTTTTAGCACCTTTGCACGGTATGAATATTGTTCCCGTTCTGAAGGGGACATTTCCGCAAAGGTGCGATTCTCCCCCACGGGAACGAACAAAGGATTAAAGGGAAAACCGGGTTCCGGCGTCACACCGGGAGGGTATTCTTCCAATAAACGACCATAGGTGTGTGCGGAAAAGGTATTCACCTCTCCATCCCATAAAATTGCAATCGCTCCTTCAAACCACGCATCGCGGCGCTCCCCTTGTAACAGTTTAAAAATCCCTTTATAGCCGATGCGTTCAAAAACCCGTTTCGTCAAAATCCCTGGAAAATGAGAGTAAGCCGCAAAGAAGATCCCGGCATCATCCACCATCACCCGTTGGATTCCCCTCTCTTTTACCTGTTTCAACTTTTCACGGGTGACATCTTCAATCGTTCCGACGTCCGGTTCAAATAATTGAAGGGGAAGGCTGACAACGTCAATCCCTAACGGAGTCAACACATGCCTGGCTTCCCGCAGCTTTCCCTCATTTGTTGTCGCAAAAGGCAATTTCAAGCCAGTTCCCTCCATTCTTCGTTTCATTATACAGCGAAGGGGGACACGAATCGACGATAAACCTGCGAATCATAACATAGAGAGGTCTATAGGGAATAATAGAGCTACAATATTAGAAAAGACCCTGGCTCTAAAAGCCGTTCCATCACGATGAGAAGGAGGACTCTCCATGGCATCGCTTTTTACCTTTGCCGGTATCCTAATGACGATTGTAGGAGGCGTCTTAGCCCTTCGCAGCAAAAGCATGGGCTTGGAGATATTGGTCTTGGGACTGTTTTGTCTGTTAATCGCATTTTTGGCATAAGATTGATTAAACTTCTCCCTCCATCCTGTCCCAGTGTCTCCTCAAAAAAAATGTGGTATTCTACGGAGAGACAACTAAGGAATGTTGTCTGATTCCCTAGTGTAGCGGGATTAGACACACCTGCGAAAGGACTTATCATAACGTGTATTCTTTGTTAAAACCATGGCTGTTTCGGATGGATCCGGAAGCGGCCCATGAGTGGGCCATCCGCGGCTTAAAAATGGTGCAATCCATCCCTGGGGGAGTTTGGGGAGTCAAGTGGAAATACCACATGGAAAACCCGCGGCTGGGCGTCAGCTGCTCCCGGCTTCGCTTTCCCACTCCGGTCGGGTTGGCCGCCGGCTTTGATAAGCATGCTTCGGTTTACCCGGCTTTGGCTGCCTTGGGATTTGGCTTTGTCGAAGTGGGAACGCTCACACCCCGCCCGCAGCCGGGCAATCCTCGCCCCCGCCTGTTTCGGTTACCGCAGGAGGAAGCAGTGATCAATCGAATGGGCTTCAACAACGACGGCGTAGAAGCAGCACTTCAATCCTTCTCCCAGCTGAAGCGCCCCAACATCCCGATCGGCATCAACCTGGGAAAAAACAAAGACACACCGGTGGAAGAAGCGCCTGCCGATTATCGTAAAGGTCTGCGTACCCTTTATCGGTATGGGGATTACTTTGTCATCAATATCAGTTCCCCCAATACCAAAGGTCTGCGCGATCTGCAACAATCCGATTCCCTTGACCATCTATTGGCAGAAATAATGGAAGAACGACGCCAACTGCAACAAGAGACGGGAGAAATACGGCCACTGATGGTGAAATTGGCACCGGACCTAGAGGACGAAGCCATCGAAAGCGCAGTCTCCATCGCGCAAAAGCGAGATATCGACGGACTGATCGTCTCCAATACCACCTTAAGCCGGGACGGAATCAAACATGCGCTTCGCCGGGAGAGCGGTGGTTTAAGCGGCCGCCCACTGGCAAAGCGCGCAACGGAAATGATTCGTCACGTACACCGAATCAGCAATGGTTCCATCCCGATCATCGGCGTCGGCGGCATCTTTGACGGAAACGACGCTTATGAGAAAATTCGTGCTGGGGCTACCCTAGTACAAGTCTACACCGGTATGATTTATCGCGGTCCTGGCATTGCCCGCCACATTAATGAAGAGCTGTTGCAATTATTGGAGAGAGACGGTTTCTCCTCGATCGCGGAAGCGGTTGGTGTCGATGTGTAACTATTGAGGATTTTGATATAATCAACAAGCGAAACAAAGCCCTGCGCCGAAAGGCGTCAGGGTTTTGTTCTTACCACAAAAAGGAAAATGATAGTTCATCCGTTGTTAGATCCCTATGATTTTACGAATTGAACAACACCTGCCTTCTTAAAGAAAGCAGGCATTGTTATTCAATCACGGAGAGCGAAAGTTGTTTCCATCCATAATCTCACACAGAAAAGTATACATATCCGCACCTTCGTCACTGATCGCAATCCCGTCGTTATCCAGCGACCGTAATTACTCCGCGGTCGCTTCACTCTTTTTCTTTTTCAACCAACGCGTTTCCGGATCAAACCATGAGTAGACGACCGGGATCACCACTAGTGTGAGTATAGTACTGGAAACCAGACCACCGATCACCGCGATCGCCAACGGCTGCTGGATTTCCGTCCCTTCTCCCAAACCGAGGGAGAGGGGGATTAAACCTAAGATAGTGGTAGTGGCAGTCATCAAAATGGGGCGCAGACGGGTGATGCCCGCTTCCACAATCGCATCGTAGCTGGCCATGCCCCGTTGCTTTAGTTGGTTGATATAATCGACCAAGACAATCGCATTATTGACCACAATCCCCGCCAGCACGATCAAACCGATCATCGCTGTCACCCCGACGGGGGTTTGCGTAAGGTAAAGCGCCAACGCCACCCCAATCACCATCAATGGCAGGGTCAGGATGATAACAAAGGGATATTTAAAGGATTCAAACTGCGCCGACAACACCAGAAAGACAAACAAAACCGCCAATCCCGCCGCCAGTATCAAGTCATCGATCGCATCTTGAAACAGTTCGGCACTTCCGGTAAAGCGCACATCCATATCGCGAGGCAGATTGATTTGATCCAGCTTAGCGTTTACATCCCGCTCCACCGTTCCTAGATCAGTCCCGTCAAACTGCACCTGATACTGAATGCTGTCCTGTAGATCGTCCCGGCTGATGACGATGGGACCTTGTTCAACCGTGATATCCGCCACTTCGGACAGTTTAACATGGTCTCCGTCGCCCACCGGGATTGGGAGGTCTTCCAGCTTTTCTGGGGATTCTTGAAAGGATTTCTCATAACGGAGAAAAACATCATGGATGCCTCCATCCTTTAAATCCATCCCGGTCACGATCTCTCCCCGCGTCGCAGTTGATACCGCCGCAATCACTTGCGCCGGCGCCAATCCGTGCTCCTCCGCTTTTTCCCGGTCGACAACCACTTGTAACTCGGGTTGTGTCGCTTGGCGTGAGTCCGACACTTCCTGCACCCCGTCCACTTGCCGTAGAGAGTCGGAAACGCGATCCGCCCACTCCTCCAGCTCAGCGGCGCTTCCGCTGAGGGTGAACTCCAGCGTATTAGGTGCCCCTGCTGCTTCAAAGGAGGACTGTTCCTGTAATTCAACTTCTACATCGGGATCAACCGCTGCCAACTTAGGGCGCAGTTCGTTCATAATGGAGCGGGTACTGCGATTCCGTTCCTCCGCATCCACTGCATTGACATAAAATTGAGCGATATTGCGCCCACTCTCCCCAAACATGGCGTTTTCATTTTGCCCCGTTCCCAAGGAAAGCTGGAAGTCTGCAATATCCTTCTCCTTTTCCAGGATTGACTCCATCGCTGCCGCCACCTCATCGGTTTTGGATAATCCGGTTCCAGCCGGCAGCTTGGCTTCAATCATAAAAACGCCCTCATCAGCAGCTGGCAGATATTCGGTCCCTACTTGGCTGATGCCGTACGCGCCTACCCCAAGCAACACCAATGCGGTTAACACTACCAGGAAGCGATGACCAAGGGCAAAGCGGAGTGTCCGCCGAAAAGCGCGCTGCCCCCATCGCCGCTGCGGCTTTTTGCCCTTGCGCGGCTTTTTCATGATTTGAGAGGCGATCACAGGGATAATCGTCAATGATACCAGCAGCGAAGCCAGTAGGCTAAAGGAGACCGTCAAAGCGAACTCGCGGAACAACTGTCCCACAATCCCGCTAACAAACACCATCGGCACAAACACAAAAATGGTGGTCAAGGTAGAGGCAGTGATAGCCGACGCCACTTCACCGGCTCCCTTTTCCGCCGCTTGGCGGGGATCTTCGCCCCTTTGCAGATGGCGGTAGATATTTTCAATCACCACAATCGCATTATCCACCAGCATTCCTACCCCAAGAGCGAGACCGCCAAGGGTCATCATGTTAAGGGTAAAATCAGCGAAATACATCAGGACAAAGGTGGTGATCACCGACACGGGAATAGCCACTCCGATAATCAGGGGGCTGCGATAGGAGCGCAGAAACAGAAAGAGAACCAACATCGCCAAGACGCCCCCGCCGATCATGGTGTTTGTCACATTGGTGACGGAGCGATCTACATATTCACCCTGATCAAAGATGGTGACAAACTGCAACTTTTTATCCGCCTGCAACCGATCCAACTCCGCCTTTACCTCATGGGAAACAGAGGCGGTGTTGGCACCGGCCTGTTTAAATACATTGATACCGACACTTGGCTTTTGGTTGGTACGGGTGATAACCTCTTGTTCTTTTTCCGTGAGTTTAACATCTGCCACATCATCCAGGGTAATTTTATCCCCGTTTTGTGGGTTGACCGCCATCGTCAACGCTTTTAACTGCTTGAGATTGGTCAGCTTCGAGGTGACCCGAAGGGTTAAATCTTCGTCTCCTTTTTCCGCGATCCCACCAGGTTGACTCAGATTGGAAGCTTCGATTCGATCCTTGATATCGGCTTGGGACAGATCCCACTTTTGCAGCTCATTCCCTTGCAGGATCACCTGGACCTGTTGTTCCGACAACCCTGTATGATCAGCGCTGGCAACACCGGGAAGTTTGGACAAGGCCTGTGTAATCTCATCCACATCATCGGCCCATTGTCCATCCTCTTGCGATTCCGCCATTACCGACAACTGCATGATTGGAAAAGCGGAAGGATCAAACTTCAAGAAGTTGGGTGTATCTACATCGGAGGGTAACGGAGTCTGATTGATCCGTGCTAAGACATCGTTTTGCATTTGGTTGATATCCTGAGACCAATTAAACTCCAGCAAAATCAGAGCGACTCCTTCTTGGGTCTGGCTCTGAATATTATTTAATCCTTGCAGTGTACCCAGTTGCAGTTCCAGCGGTTTGGTCACTTTCTCCAGCACTTCATCGGGGTTCGCTCCGGGATATGAAGCGACGACTGCACCTACCGGAGGCTGAATGTCCGGTAATAGATCCATCTGTAGATTGGCCAAGGAGACGATCCCCATGACCAAGATAAGAATAACGGCAACTGTTGTAAAGACAGGGCGACGAATCGCCGACCGGGCTAACCACATTCCCTATTCCTCCTGTACTCTCGATGTTGAAACATTTTGCAGAAACGCCGCCACGTTTGATTTGAACAGCGATTATAATTGCATTCATCAGGGTTTCACTGTTATAAACTTTGACACAAAAAATCCACTTTCATTGTATCGTTTCCCATCAACTCGCAAATTCACCCTTCTTAACAGGATTGTGAACAATCCCGCGTCCTGAATTCCATCTTCGCACCTCTTTCCCTTTCATTGATGAAGGGAAGTCCGCAAACTGGAAATCCTCCCTCTTCCATTATCAGGGTTTTCCAACAGCCTCGGAATTGTGAACACGCAAAACCCCTAGACGGCACCGATGCCGTTACTAGGGGTTTTCAAATGGCTTGACGCTAATTTTCGTCGATCATTCTTGTTCCGGTTGGATCGGGTTATCCGGTGGAGGTGGGGTCTCTTCCCGTTTTCCAATCAAGCGGATGGGATTTCCCGCCGCCAACATACCGGTAGGGATATCTTTGTTCACGAGGGAGCCCGCACCGATGACGGCGCCGTCGCCGATGGTTACTCCCGGCAAAATAGTGGTATTGGCACCGATCATAACACGATCGCCGATCACCACATCGCCGAGGCGGTATTCATCCACCAAATATTCATGGGTGAGGATGGTGCTGTGATAACCGATGATGGTATCGGAGCCGATGCGAATCCGCTCCGGGTGCAATAAGTCGACGGTCACTTTAAAGGCGAGCGCAGTGCGGTCACCCACCTGCATGTTGAGCAAATGTCGATAGATCCAGTTTTTCCAGGGAAAAACGGGCACATATCGTACCAATTCATTGACCACGGTATTTTTAAACACTGTTGCAAAGGGAACAATCCGGTATAACTGCCACAGGGAGTTACTACCACTCACCGCATGGCGCTCGGTCTTTCTCATCGCCGCTCCTCTCCATCTACAACGGTAAGACCAATGATCCCGTACAAATCTTCCATGCTGTGCAACAGATAATCCGGCTTATACGCCAATAGTGACTCCGCTCCATGGGCGGACCATGCTACCCCTGCGCTGGCCGTCCCGGCATTATGAGCTGCCAATAGATCAAAGCGGCTGTCTCCCACCATCAAGGTGTCAGCAGCATCCGCTCCCACACGATTCATGGCCAAGCGAAGCGGATCCGGCGCCGGTTTATCCCGCTCCGCTTCCCCTTGACACACCACCGTCGCCATCAAAGGCTCCAAGCCGCACAAGCGTAAACCCATCTCAACGGTGACCCGCTGTTTATTGGAGACGACACCCAGGGTAAATCCTTCGCGATGAAGGCGCTCCAGCACGTGATTAACGCCGGGAAACGCTTGTACATAATCGTCATGATGAGCGACATTGTGACGGCGATAGGTTTTTACCATCGCTTCTGCCCGCTCTTCGCCACCAAATCGCTTCATCTGCTCAAGCAGCGGCTCCCCCAATGCTTCCAACACCTCTTTTTCGCCATAGGGAAGCGAGCCGTACTCTGCAAATGTATGCAGAAATGAGGCGACGATCAATGGAGTCGTATCTAACAAGGTGCCATCCAAGTCAAATAAGATTGTGCGATATTTCAAAGCGATTCCCCCTGTGCAGGTCGATTGACCGCAGGATTGCTTTGGGGCGAAGGCCAAAACCAAGCGATACATAAGGTCATCAGGATGGCCACACCCAACCGGATCAACAGCAGGGGCAATACATCAATACCCAAGGGAGCAAAAATTAACGTATCTTCCACCACTGCGTGACAGGCCGCCAAAAATAAGATCATCAGGGTCATGTCCCGTTTGCTAAATCCTTTTTCCCGAGCCTGTTCAATAATGACGCCAGCCCCCATCGCCAGACCGAATAAAAGACCACTCGCCATAATGATAGAGCCGCGCGGTTCAATGCCGAGGGGACGCATCATCGGTACCATCCAATCGGCAAAACGATCCAACCAGTGCCAATCTTTTAGGATCTGAATCCCCATCATCAGCGGAAAGACGACTAAAGCTAGTTGAAAGATACCGGTCATCGCTGTTTGCAGGGCCAACCCCGTGATTTCCAGCCATCCTTCCGGTTGCGTTTGCGGAGTGATCCAGCCGTAGTGGGCTGCGCTATCTCCACCCTGCCACAACCAGTGAATCATGACGGCAGTAATAACGGCTAATCCGATTCGTACCCCTGCCACCAAACCCGCATTCACCCCGACCCGACGACACACCGCCGACTCCAGTAATAAATTGTGTGAGAAACTGAGCATCACAGCGAGAATAAAAACTTGCTTCACCGTTAAATCCAAGGTTAGAATTGCCCCGATGGCGGCATACAGATTGAGCATATTTCCCAGCACCAGTGGAATGGCCGCCTCTCCCGGCAAACCCAGCCACGACATTGCCGGTGTCAATAACCGCACCAATCCATCGATCACTGGGGTATGTTGCAATAGACTGACTGCCAAGGTGACGGGAAAGATGATTTTCCCCAGTTCCCAGGCGGTGCTCCACCCGGAGATTAACCCTTTTTTCCAATTGATTCGCTTCATCCCTCGATGCTTTCCTTCTTTTGATAGTAAGATTCATGGGCTTGGCCGCGCACTCTGCGGAAGATGATCAATGCAATTCCCAACAGCACCAACAGCAAGCTTACCAGTTGGGCGATACGAATATTGCCGTCCGTCATCCAGCCCGGTTCAAATAAGATCTGCATTGGCGACCACAGCCCGTTGATGAAGGAAGCCAGCCACGCCGGCCCCTCAAAGGTGAGACTGTCGGTACGCAATCCCTCGATAAAAAAGCGCCCCAGGGAATACCATATCAAATAGGTAAAGAAAACCTCGCCGCGACGGGGGTTAAACCGACGCAACAGGAGTAACATGCCAAAACCCACCAATGTCCACAGGGACTCATAAAGAAAAGTGGGATGATAGTAAACGCCTTGGATGTTCATCTGTTCAATGATCCAGTTTGGCAGCATCAACCCTTCTAAAAAGGAACGGGTCACTTCCCCGCCGTGGGCTTCTTGGTTCATAAAGTTGCCCCAACGGCCGATGCATTGCCCGATAATAATGCTGGGTGCCACAATATCCGCCATGTGCAAAAAGGAGATTTCCCGTTTCCTTACAAAAACCGCGCCAGCCAGCAACGCCCCGATCAAGCCGCCGTGAATCGCCAGGCCGCCTTTCCATATGGCGAAAATGTCTGCGGGATTCTGTGAATAGTACTCCCATTCAAACGCCACGTAATAAAGCCGCGCACCGATAATGGCCGCGGGGATCACCCATATGATCAGATCTAGGAACAACTCCGAATCCAAACCGTGGCGTTTCCCTTCCCGAATCGCAAGCCACAGTCCGATCAGTACCGCAGACCCCATAATGATTCCATACCAATGGATTTGAAGCGGACCCAGTGAAATTGCCACAGGGTCGAGCACCTGTGCAAAGCCCATGCCTACGGCTCCTCCTTTTGCTATATCCCGTAATTCCAAATACATATTTTATTGTAACCTAGTTGGTAGGCAATTGAAACGCATCAAGCCTTTAATCCAGTTCATCCACTTCTTCCAGACTGCGGCTCAATTGTTGGGCAAAGGATTGAGCGGCATGATAACCCATTTTCTTCAATCGAAAATTCATCGCCGCCACTTCAATAATCACCGCCAAGTTGCGTCCAGGTCGAACCGGCACTGTCAACAGTGGTACTTCGGTATCGATAATACGCATACGCTCTTCATCCAAACCGAGGCGGTCGTATTGCCGATTTTCCTGCCACGCTTCCAACTGCACCACCATGGATAGCTTCTTAAACTCCCGCACTGCGCCAGCACCGAATAAGGTCATCACATTGATAATGCCCAACCCTCTAATTTCCAACAGATAGCGGATCAGTTCCGGGGCATGACCCACCAGGGAATCCTCATCCGACTGACGAATTTCCACTGCATCATCCGCTACTAAACGATGGCCGCGCTTCACCAGCTCCAAAGCGGTTTCGCTTTTACCGATACCGCTTGAGCCCACGATCAATACCCCAACACCGTAAATATCCACAAACACCCCATGCATGGTGGTAGCGGGCGCCAGCTTTTTTTCCAGCCAGTTCGTCGTTTTGCTGGAAAAACGGGTGGTGGAATGGGACGTGCCTAAGATCGGGATGTTTTTCTCTTGGACCGCTTCATGCAGCTCACTGGGCGCGTCCTGCCCTCGGGTGACGCAAAAACAAGGGGTATCCTCGTGACACAACCACTTCAACCGCTCTGTCCGTTCCCGTACCGGCAGTCCCGAGAGAAACGTCAGCTCCGACCGTCCCAACATCTGCAACCGCTCCGAGGGATAATAAGTGAAAAAACCCGCCAGTTCCAACCCCGGCCGATATAGATCACTCGTCGTCAGTCTGCGGTTCAACCCGTCTTCCCCGCTTAATACCTTTAGCCCTAAACGTTCCACCATTTCCTTTACTGTGACCGATGCCGCCATAGTGTCCGACTCCTTTGTCCCATTTCCTCTATCATAACAAATCAAGGGCGGCTGGTTCACACCGCCGCCCATTTTGCTCAATATATCGCTTCTTCTGTCTCTTTGTCAAAAACATGGGATTTATTCATATCGAGGGCCAAGGTGACTTCATTGCCAGCGGCAAATTGCGTACGGGCGTTCACCCGTGCTGTCACCCATTTATCCGTGATCCCGCTAAGGTAGAGATACATCTCCGCTCCCATGTTTTCAGCCACTTCCACCTTCGCCTTTACCAAGCTGTCTGGGGAAGATTCAAGAAAGAGCGGTTCGTCGTGGATATCTTCCGGTCGAATCCCGAAGATCACTTCTTTACCTACGTACCCTTTTTCGCGCAACATTTTGGCCTTGCCTTCCGGCACTTTGATATTGAGACCATTTTTAAAGATGAGATCGCCACCCTCTTCCACCAGTTGTCCCTCGACAAAGTTCATCGCTGGGGAACCGATGAACCCGGCCACAAATACATTGGCGGGATGATGATAAATTTGGGTGGGTGTATCCGCCTGTTGAATCAGACCGTCTTTCATCACCACAATGCGATCACCCATAGTCATCGCCTCGGTCTGATCGTGGGTCACATAGATCACGGTTGTCTTCAGGCGTTGGTGCAACTTGCTGATCTCCGTACGCATCTGTACCCGCAATTTGGCATCCAGGTTGGACAAGGGCTCGTCCATCAGAAAGACTTGCGGTTCACGCACAATCGCCCGACCTAGCGCCACCCGCTGCCGCTGCCCGCCCGAGAGCGCTTTTGGCTTGCGGTCCAACAGATGTTCAATATCCAATATTTTGGCTGCTTCCTTGACGCGTTTATCGATGTCATCCTTTTTAAATTTGCGCAATTTCAGACCAAAGGCCATATTTTGATAAACATTCATATGGGGGTACAAGGCATAGCTTTGGAACACCATCGCGATATCCCGATCTTTGGGTGCCACATCGTTAACCAAGCGATCACCGATAAAAAGCTCCCCCTCAGAGATCTCCTCCAAGCCGGCAATCATACGTAGCGTCGTCGATTTCCCGCAACCGGAAGGACCGACCAACACCAAGAACTCCTGGTCTTTGATATCCAGATTAAAGTCGGTCACGGCGGTCACATCGCCACTATACCGTTTATAGACTTGGTTCAATTTCACCTGTGCCATCGGAATGTAACCCCTTTCATGTTTTCTCAGGGTTATTGTAGCGCACACCCTTCGCACCCCACCATGTCCAAAGAGAACAAAAATGGAAGCCTCACCTTGGGCAACTTGCCTAAGATTGTTCTCTGCCTGTCAACAACAGCGCCAACTTTACCCGCAATGCATCTTCAAACCGGCGTACATCCAACCCGGTCTCCTGCTTCAACCGATCCAGACGGTAAATGAGGGTGTTGCGATGCAGGAACAGGCGTCGGGCCGTCTCGCTCACATTGAGATTTTGCTCTAGAAAGACAAGTAACGTTCGTCGCAGCTCTTCATCTTGCCAAAAGGGCAGCGGAGAGATCGCATCGAGAAACAGTTGTACTCCCTCGATCTCAACTGAACGGAGCAATCGCTCCAGCGCAAGCTCCCACTCCGCAAAAACGGTACCAGCGGGATGAAAGCGTTGGCCGATACGGAGCGTTTCCCGCAAAGTGGTCAACACAGCCGGTAAGTCCTGCGGTGTCTCCACCAGCCCATGTACCGCGATTCTCACTTCTTCGCCGCTTTCCGTCGCCAGCGCCTCGGCCAATCCCTGGGCCGTCTCCACCCATGCCGATTCGCGCCCGGAATCGTCAGCCTCCATCCAATCCGGCGGTACCAATAAGAGTCGTTCTCCCTTGTGTAACGACAGCAACCATGGATCCCCCTCAAAAAAGCTGGTGATCACATCGTCACTGCCTATCTGGCGTTCATTCTTTACCATGATTAAAAACGGAACACGACTTCTCCACTCCCCCGGTTTTGGTGTCGGGTGATGGAGAAAGTCCTCCGGATGACGCAACCACTGGGAGAGGCGCTCAGAAAAAGGAGACGCCGTTTCTCGTTCTGCCGACAACACCTCATCCAACCACGCTTGCACAAGCGAGCGCTCCCGTCCGGAAAGGGGTGCTTCCACCACTACCAGCCAATCCATCCCCTCCATGCGCACCGGGAAAAAAGTCGTTTCCAAGCGCTCCACCGCAGCGTTATCGGCAGGAACCCGATCCACCGATACTTCCAACATCCGCTCCAATCTCCTACGAACCCGTTGCCATTCGTTCATCTTTACACCTCGGAAGCTAAGCGTTGATGGTTGATCGATTCCCCTATCCCTTAATTCCAGTCAATGTAATCCCCTCGATAATCTGCCTTTGCAGAATAACATAAACGATTAGGATCGGCAAAATCGAAATCACCGCACCCGCCATCATCAAGGCCCAGTCGGCGGTATACAGCCCTTTGAAGGAATTGAGAAGCATCGGCACTGTAAACAGATCGGGCGTGTCCAGATAGATCAACGGTTCCAAAAACTGATTCCATTTATCTTTAAAGGCAAAAATGATGAAAGCCGCCAACGCCGGACGAATCAACGGTAAGACAATGCTCCACCATACCCGCAACGGATTGGCCCCATCGATAATCGCCGCTTCCTCTAAATCCCGTGGGATTCCCATGATAAATTGGCGCAACAGAAAAATCCCAAATGCATTAAACAACAGCTCCGGCATAATCAACGGCAGATGGGTATCAATCCAACCAAACTGCTGCAGCATCAAATATTGGGGGATGATAATCACTTGTTTCGGCACCATCATCATCGAAATCACCAGCAAAAATAAGACCTTATCCCCAGGAAACCGAAATTTGGCAAAGGCATAAGCGGCCAACGAACATCCGATCACCTGTGAAAGCACCACAAGCACGGTAATGTAAAAGCTATTAAAATAGGCCAAATCAAAGGGCATCGCTTCCAACGAGCGCATATAATTGTGCCATTCAACCGGAGTGGGAATCCAAGCGGGAGGCAGTTGGTAAATTTGGGCCGTCGTTTTTAACGAGCTGCTAATCGCCCACAAGAATGGAGCGACCATTACCACTGCACCAAGACTTAAGACAATATGCAGCAGCAACTGCGTCGGTTTCACTTGAACTGCTTTGCTACCCTTCATAATGAACCCACCTTTTTGACAACTTAAATTGGATGATGGTGAAGAGTAAGATCGACATAAACAGAACCACTGCCGTCGCCGTACTGACGCCAAATTGCCCTTTTTGAAAAGCCATTTCATACATATGGAGAACGACCACATGGCTGGCTTTACCAGGCCCTCCCTGGGTCATCACAAAAACCTGGTCAAACACTTGGAAAGAGCTGATGACCGCCATTACCGCCACAAAGAAAGTAGTGGGGGAAAGTAACGGCAACGTGATGTGGAAAAACTTCTGCATCGTAGTCGCACCGTCCATCTCCGCCGCCTCATAATAGGAGCGAGATATCCCCTGTAATCCGGCCAAAAAAATAACGACATTAAAACCCAACCCCCACCATACCCCCACGATAGCGATGGCAGGAATCACCCAGCGGTCGTCCGCCAACCAATTGGGCCCTGCAATCCCAACGGTACTGAGCACGGAGTTGAGAATGCCGAAATCACCGTTTAAAATCCATATCCAGATCACCCCGACGGAGACCGCACTTGTCACCACCGGCATAAAATAAAACACGCGATAAACGTCTTTTCCAGGGATTTTGTTTAACGCTAACGCCAATAACAGCGCGATAATAATGTTGGTGGGAATCGTTAAAACGGTATAGTAGACGGTATTGACAACCGCTCTCTGAAAAACGGGGTCCTGAAACAGATAGATAAAATTATCCAAGCCGACAAAGGTTTTTTCACCAAAACCGTCCCAGTGCATCAAACTGAGTATCAATGCAAAACCCAGCGGAATCAGCCAGAACATCAACAATGTGATCATGGTTGGAGCGATAAAGGCATAAGCCCACCATTTTCGGTATTTGTGATGCATCGTTTCCACTCCTTCGAAAATACCGTGGTGTAAGATGATGGCAAACGGACGATGCCGATGGTATCGTCCGTTCAGACCATTTCAACCCTGTCGAGGCGGGAGGAGGGATTTTTGAACGCACGTGTTCCTACTGTTTGCAAAGAAGTTAAAACTGTCCGCTCAGCCCCCGAGGGTGGGAGCGGGCAAAACTCGCTGCCGCTCAAACATGTAACCCGCTTTTCCAGCCCTCGGTTCCTTCCGTTAAGTAGCACAGCAAAGTCACTTCGCTTTCAAAAATCCCTTCCATCATCTCATCAACAGACCTGGTTATTGATATGCTATTGGTCGGTCTTTTCCTCAATCGTTTTGACCACTTTTTCCACGGTCTCTTCCGGAGTGGCTTTCCCTAATAACATCACATCAAACAAATCTTCCATATCATTCACTAATCCGGGTGTCAACGCACTTTTACTTTTGGGGCTTCCATGAGCATAGCCCGTCTCCCTAGCTTCGGTCACATAATGAACATGCTTTGGCTGATCTTCCACAATCTCATCGATGCCCGAAACGGAAGGGATCGCATTGCCGACGCCGGAAAGCCTTGCAGTCTGCCCTTCCTTTGAAACGTAGAACGAGAGGAATTTCATCGCTTCTTCTTTTTTGTCTGTATTGGCATTTACAGACAGATAGGCGGTTGGAATCACCACTGGTTCTCTCTCGTTGCCGGTATTGGTCGGCCACGGAATATAATCATAGTTTACCCCCGCTTCCTCAAACATCGGTGTTAACCAATGTCCTGCGGAAATCATTCCCACTTGCTGTGACAAAAACATCGCGTCCAGCCCTTGCCCTTCCGGCAACGCCCCGGCATACACTGCATTTCCATCTTGGATCAGGCTGTCTATAAAGGCGATCGCTTCCTGCGCTTTTTTATCGTTATCCAGCACCAAGTTCCCGTCTTCATCATAAATGGAGCCACCGTTTGACCAGATCCAGCTTTCAATCATATGCAACGTTTTTTCCTGCACATACCCTTTTTTACCGCCCTTTTTCAGCTCCGTCGTCACTTTTTTAAATGCGTCCCAATTCCATTCACCTTCATCGTAGTATTGTTGAGGCGTCTTAATGCCCAGCTCTTTAAACAAGTCGATATTGTAATACATAACCAACGGATTGCTGTCTACCGGTACACCATAAATTTCATCCTCTTTTTTTGCAGCACCCCATAGACCCTCCGCGTAATCATCAGGCTTGGTATAACTCTCCTCCGAATTTAGAAAATCCGTCAACGGTTCAATCGTGTTACCCTCCACCAAACGGGACGTATATTCAGCCCCAACATAGAAGAGGTCGGATCCACCGCCACCCGTTAACTGTGTAATCAGTTTCTGTTCATAGCCGTCGACGGGGATGGGAACCAATTTAATGGATACATCCGGATTTTTCTCCATGTAAGCATCAATCGCTCGTTGGTATACTTTTAGTTCCGCCGGATTTCCCCAAGCGGACATCGTCAGCTGCTCTTTGCCATCGGCACTTCCGGAACAGGCTTGCACCAAAACCATGCACAACACCAAACCAAACAGGAATAGCGATTTCTTACCCCAGTTGATCATCATCATTCCCTCCTTTAAGATTAGTCGATCCGGGGGATGTGGTTTAATCCCCCTCTATTTTGAAAACGATTTCAAAAAAGGGTGCGTGAAGAAAATCGTTGAATCACAAAATTTTTGGTCTGTGGTGGGAGAGCAAACTTACATGACTATATTGCATCCATCTCGATTAGCCAAAACAGTGCAGAAGCCCCCCCAAGAAGATGGAAGCAAGGGCACCACCGGAATGTAAACGGAGAGGGTGCACTCGCTTCTCAAGAGTTGTCTTCACCGGAAGTGAAGCCGATGCCGTCATGCAAAGCGTGGCAACCAGTCACCGTGGGCTTCAATCAGGTCATCACACATGGCGACGATATCATCTAACGACAATTCTGCACTCGTATGAGGATCAAGCATAGCTGCTTGGTAAATCGCTTCTTTCTTCCCTGTTACAGCCGCTTCAATCGTCAACAGCTGCGTATTGATGTTGGTACGATTAAGCGCCGCCAGCTGTTCCGGCAATTCTCCGACAAAACAGGAAGTGATCCCGCTCCGGTCAGCGACACAGGGAATTTCGACGCAAGCTTTCTCCGAGAGGTTGGTGATCATCCCGCCTGTATTTAACACATTCCCTCCAAATTTAAACGGAACATTCGTTTCAATCGCTTCGATAATGCGGGAACCATATTCATGGGAGCGGGTATGGGTTAATTGTTGATTGTGAACCAGCTCTTCCCGCATTGATTCCCAATCCTTGATCTGGCTTTCACACCGGTATAAGTACTCATCAAGGGGGATATTGTATTTTTCGATCAGCTCAGGATACCGGCTTTTTATAAAATAAGGATGATACTCGGCGTTATGCTCCGAAGATTCCGTCACATAATAACCAAATTTGTCCATCAACTCAAACCGTACCTTATCATGGTGGGGGCTCTTTTGTTTTTCTTTGGCCCGTCTTTTAATTTCCGGATACAGATCAAATCCGTCCCGTTTCACTTCCAGCAACCACGCCATATGGTTGATCCCTGCAATTTTTTCTTCAACACCTTCCGCATCCATTCCCAGTGATTGCAGCAGATGTTCCGTACAAACCTGAACACTATGACACAAACCGACCGTCTTCACATCGGTATAGCGCAACATCCCCCCGGTCAAACTGGCCATCGGATTGGTATAGTTTAAAAGAAGGGCATCGGGACATACCTCCTCCATATCTCGCGCGAAGTCAAACATCACCGGAATCGTTCGCAGCGTCCGAAAAATGCCACCGATTCCGACGGTGTCGCCAATCGTCTGACGAAGCCCATATTTTTTGGGAATCTCAAAATCGATTACGGTCCCTGGTTTATAACCGCCCACCTGGATGGCATTGATCACATATTTGGCACCTTTTAATGCCTCTTTGCGATCAGAGTAAGGTTTTATTGTTATATTTTTCTTATAATTTTGTTTCAAATTGTTTAACATCTGTTCCGAATCCCGTAACCGTTTGGGATTGATATCATACAACGCATACTCTGCTCCCTCCAAAGCAGGCACAAACATACAGTCACCGAGAATGTTTTTGGCGAAAACGGAACTGCCTGCACCGATAAAGGTGATCTTAGTCATTCTTGTCTCTCCTTTTACTATAAATAATTGCTACTCACAATGCATTAAACTTTTTGTTATATTTATTGTAAGCGCTTTACTACTTGGTAACAACGGTAAGAAAATGAGATTGGGGGGTAAAAAATTGCACTCAATCGGAACAGATAACCACAAAGGGGATGGACTAGTCGAATTATTCGATACACTGGAGAAATATGAAGGAAGCTATGGTTTCTATTTTCAAGAACAACTTTCATCAGACCATGTCAGCATCAAAGACATCGGACGGGAAAAGAGAACGTCCCCCGACTATTATTGGGATGGGTTAAAGCGTGAAGACGACAACAAAATTATCTTTCAATACACTCTCTCTGGATTTGGAATGCTAGAACTGGGCAAACGCGTATATCAACTCGACCCCGGAAAAGCATTTATTGTGAAAGTCCCCAGTGAGCACCGCTATTATTTACCTGCACACAGTAAAAAGTGGGATTTCGTTTTTATCGCTTTGCAAGGAGCACCAGCGGAAAAATGCTGGGAATTTTCTAATGAAATGGTTGGACCCGTTTTTCAGGTTCCTCCGGACTCCAAGTTGATTCAGCTGTTATTAACCACGTATCAAGAAACGCGAGAAAGACGAATAACCGATGCCTACCGTGCTTCTGCCAAGGGGTATGAGTTTATGATGGAGCTTTATCGGTTTGCCGATAAGTTGGAAAAAACAAAAGAGATTCCGACCGCGATAGCCCAAGCTGTCACCTTTATCCAAGCAAACTTTTATCAAACGATTACCCTGGATGATATCGCAAACGTTTCTTCTCGCTCTAAATACTATTTAATCAAACAATTCGATGAACATTTAAACACGACTCCAATGCAATTCCTTACCCAAACACGGATTAAACATGCGGTTGAACTATTGCTCCATACCAATCTTCCGATAAAAGAAATCGCAGTCAAAGTCGGTTTTTCCAATGACAACTATTTTAATAAGGTGTTTCGGAAACAAGTAGGGAAATCAGCCGGTGCTTTTCGTAAATGTAAAAGAGGGAAGTATATTATTTTCAATTAATCGCAATTCTCCACAGAAAAGAGGCGCGGGTTCCCGCACCTCTACCAACTTGCTGTCTAGAACGACCATTTTTGAAAAGCCGTTTATAAACATGAGAAATTACCCAAGAATTCCCCGCTGCGCACAGGGAGTAGTCAAGAGCGTAGCCCTTTCCAAATGCCGTTCAGCAACCAGGAGATAATGCTGACCAGGATGGAACCGAGAAAAGCGCCGGCTAAACCCTCCACATCAAATCCGGGCACTAAAACCCCCGTCAGTGCAAAGAGAGCAGCGTTTAGCACAAAGATAAAAAGCCCCAACGTAACGACGGAGATGGGTAAAGTCAAAAAAACCAACACCGGACGGATAATCGTATTGATAATCCCCAGCACAATCGCCACCAACACCGCCGTTCCATACCCGGATACGTCGATTTGTGGAATAACCTGAGCTGCGATCAGAACAGCCAGTGCATTTAACAGCAGACGAATAATCCATCCCATCGTCCTTCCTCCTTTTCACATTTTATTATTGCAGATGATCTGACTTATACACAAGTGACAACCGCCCAACAATCGGAACAAGACCCTGTTCAAATGAAAGAGACAGGGTCTTGTTTGAATTCATATCATGCGGATTGATGGTAAAGTGGGCACAGATCCAATTCAAAAAATAAGGTCTCCTCTCCCTCTTTTTTCTATGCACAAAGAAGATCCCACTATGTTTGGTGGGATCATGATCAAGCCTCCTAAGGGGGGCTGATTTATCTACGAAAAGTGGTATGTATGAACGTTATTCCACCGTCAGCTCCCGATCCATATCTTTTGTACTAAGCCACAGCTTGTAGATAATGGCCAGTTCAAAAGTCAGCAACAACACCGCGCTCACCACAACCATCTCCAAGATTAAACCTGTTAACGGTCCAATGATAAAAATAAACATTTGAAATTCAATCCCGCTAAAAAGATGGGGCCGAATGCGATGTTGCTCCAACCAATCGCGGATATTTAGATACCACTGGAATCGTCGTTTAAAGGTTTGATTTAAATCGACGGATGGAGAGGAGATCTCTTCCGCTGACGCTGCCATCTCCCCTTGTATATTTTCCTCTTCCTCTATAATCGGCTCTTCCTTCATACGTCCACGACGAACTCTCTTCTTCATCTCTCGCCGCAACTTATACAGTTGCAACGCATCCATATACCGCAGACTGTCGAGGAATATAATGAAGAGCGCCAAAAAGAGGTAGCTCGTTTGCTCCGTTGCCAACCACTGACCACTCATCAGCGCAACGCTACAGATTACCACCCGGAACCGATCCAGCATATAATCCAACCACATGCCAAACACGCTGCCCGTCCCTTTGAGTCGAGCGATTTTACCATCCATGCAATCCAGGACAAAACTCAGATGAAAGAAGAGCGCTCCCCACGCCAACGACATCGGATCCCCCTGCAAAAAGAACCCCGCCGCAAACAATCCAAATAGAAACGCCAGCACAGAGATCTGATTCGGAGTGATTCGGGTGTGATTGGCCAGCGGTACGACCAGCCGAGCAGCCACCGGATCAACCAACCATACCGTCCACCATGCATCCCTTCTTTTATACGTTTGCTCCCGGACATCGTTTAATGTGTAATTTTCTCTCTTTTTTTCAACCATTCCACGCTTTCCCCCTTTAAAAATCTCTTTACACTTCCGTAATTATTGTAACATTTAAGTAATATGAATGAAATATAAATCAATATTATTCATCAAACCTCTATTCGTTTAAGTCTGAATTTAACACACAAAAAGCCCGCTGTAAGGACAGTGGGCTTTTTGTGTTGTAGAGAGCAACTACTTTGCGGCGTTTATTACTTCGATCAGCGTAGTTTCTACGTTTTGTGCGATCTCATTTAACTCCTCATCCTCCACTAACTTCATCAAGGTGGTGGGGAGAATCAGTCCGATATGGGTTTTAAATGTATCGGCACCGCGATAGACTGCAATGCGAAAGGGCAAAAAGTATCCCCCCATCTGATTGCAGGTCAGCACTTTTTTGGCTACATCAGGGTTGCTAACTTCAAGCACGCGGAAATCCTGTTCCAGGGCAATTCCTTCTTCCATCAACTTCGTCGGAATGTCCAATTTCCACAAAATCTCAAACTTCCGTCGATACAGATTATCTTCCAACGCACGAATCGCTTTGTCTACACTTTGATTGGTTTCCACAGTATAGGCAAACAACCTTGTTCCTCCTTCGCTGCGTAATAAGCTAGGTACCTAGTGTGGTGTCACTTATACATCGGTACACTGTCAGCTGGTTTCAATCCAGCCAAACCGCTACTCCCCCGAATTAACCCTCTTTCTGTATGTTCGACAATCATGCACTAAACTCCTGCCTTTCTGGGTAATGGACGGTGTGTTCCATATTTTAAGTCAGACAGATCTCTCCTGATTAACCCGATTGTTGTAACAGGTTTCCCTCTTGACATTGACACTAGTGTTAATCTTTATAATAAATTTAAACCGAGCAGAAAGGAGCATTATAAGGTGGGATTCATCAATCTAATTGAGACCAGCCAGGAGCAGGGCGTCAACGTTGACCTACTTACACCCATACAAGGCGCTTCTTATTCAAGGAGTCGACGAGGGTTACGGGAATGATGGCCTTTCGCGACTAGCCGACTTGATAAGGGATCGAACTTGACCAAAGCCATATTTTAACCATTGTTGTTGTAGTGGAAATTATGAGGGAGGATATAAAATGAGTAACCAATCCGTTAGAGACGCGACTAACATGAAGGGAAATAACCGTACACCAGTAACAATTATCGGCTTAGGTCCGATGGGTCAAGCGTTGGCCGGTTCATTCCTGCATCAGGGTCATCCGACGACCGTCTGGAATCGGACTGCGGGGAAAGCTGATGACCTCGTCGCCAAGGGAGCCGTTCAAGCGGAAACGGTTACCGATGCAGTGGAAGCAAGCCGATTGGTGATTATCTGTGTGTTAGACTACGACGTCGTACACACCATCCTTGATCCCGTCAGTGATACCTTAAAGGGGCGAACGTTAGTAAACCTGACCAACGGCTCACCCGAGGGGGCACGGGAAATGGCCACATGGTCGGCTGAGCGCGGTGTCGATTACCTCGACGGGGCGATTATGACTCCGACCACAACTATCGGAACCCCTTCTGCTGTTGTTTTATATAGCGGTTCAGCTACCGTCTACGAAACTTATCAACCAACACTGGCGAGTACAGGGGGCTCGGCCACCCACCTTGGAACAGACCCTGGCCGAGCAGCGGCATATGACCTCGCTCTGCTTGATCTCTTCTGGACATCCATGAGCGGCTATATCCATGCTTTAACCTTAGCCCGCACGGAAAACATCAAAGCAAAGGATCTCGCTCCATTTGCCAAGGGAATCGTAGACATCCTGCCCGACATCATGGATGAGTTTGCACATCAGGTCGACAGCGGCCACTACCCAGGGGATAAATCCAATCTCATTTCAGCCGCTGCGGGGATGGAACATATTATCCAAACCGCCCAAGCCCACGGTATTGACACCAGTGTTTTGAACGCCGCCAAAGCCGTCGCCCAGCGGGCGATTGACACAGGCCACGGTACCGACGACTTCTCGTACCTAACCGAGGTATTTCAAAAGCCGTCCCCGTAATGGTTTATATCCTTTTCGCTGCTGAGAAAGTCTGTCCTTTATTGAACCAGAATCTTTAGTCATCAGTGACTCCCTGAACGTTAAAAACCCATATTAACGCTTCATGGAACAACCAGTGAGGATGACGAAAATCTCCCACTGGTTTATATTTTACTTATGATTTTTCATCATCGTAGGGCAATCTCTTTAAACCCGACCGTTCCCTCTTTTCTTTCATTTGCTTCACTCGCTTTTCCAACCGTTTTTGTACGACAACCAATGTATTCATTTGTGTATTGATTTCATCCAATTTCTCTTCATAAACCTCTATCATTTCCTCACAATATTCATCGATTTCAATTTCAGGGTAAGTTTCCTTACAATTTAAAACCTGTTCGATCTCATCGGTGGTAAGACCGAGACCGAGATAGATTTGGATGGTTTTAATGCGATCAATCGCAGATTGATCGAACTCACGATAACCATTATCCAGCCGTTTAGCGGTCAATAATTTTTTCTTCTCATAATGCCGGATGGAACGAGGGCTAACTCCGGTGATTTTAGACAATTGGCTAATTTTCAAGTGTCACCCTCCTTTCAACGCATTTCAACTAAAGAACCCTACTACTTCAGTGGAGTGCGGTTCACACGTGATCTACCCTCACAATAAAGTATAACACAGGTGTCATAGATGGTATTGCTAACACCCCTTGGCCCATTCCTTCTTCCAACAAAAAAACCGCCTTAAAAAAGGCGGAGAGGATACTGCAAACCGATTGCAGGCGGTCGGCTTGGTTATCCGTCTGAAGCCCCATGCACTTCAAAGCACAAGTCTCGCCTCGATCGCTTTGTGTGGCCAGAGTCGCTCGACAGATAAAATGAAACTCCATCGATGGGTTTTTTCCATCGATGGTTAGGTTGAACTTATCAGGTTATACGCGACAACTACTCCTCCCTGCTTATAACCACTCCTTTAGTGTGTCAGCCATCTGAGCCGCCTCAAGAAGGTAGCTTTGTTTCTGCTCTTCACGACGTAGCAGAAATCTTCTCCTCCAGCTCGCGGTAATAGCGCTCCATCCGTTCGCGATCCCGTTCCAGGATCGGCTTTAGATAGCGACCGGTATGGGAAACGCTCACGTTGGCCACTTCTTCCGGTGTGCCAGTAGCCACAATTTGACCGCCAGCGTCCCCTCCTTCAGGGCCGAGATCGATCAGGTAATCCGCTGTTTTGATCACATCCAGATTGTGCTCAATCACTAAGACCGAATCCCCGTTTTCCACTAAGCGCTGGAGTACCTTCAACAGACGGGCGATATCGTCGATATGAAGGCCGGTGGTGGGCTCATCCAAAATATAGAGGGTGCGTCCATTGGAACGCTTGTACAGCTCCGATGCCAATTTTACCCGTTGCGCTTCACCGCCGGAAAGGGTGGTAGCCGGTTGGCCTAGCTTCACATAACCTAAACCCACATCGTACAAGGTTTGTAGTTTGCGGTTGATGCGTGGAATATTTTTAAAGAAATCGAGGGCTTCCTCTACCCGCATTTCCAATACATCGGCGATGTTTTTTCCTTTGTACTTTATATCCAGGGTGTCACGATTATACCGCTTTCCTTCACATTCCTCGCAGGGGACATACACATCGGGTAGAAAGTGCATCTCGATCTTGATAATGCCGTCCCCACGGCAGGCTTCACAGCGGCCACCTTTGACGTTAAAACTGAAGCGCCCTTTTTTATAGCCGCGCACCTTGGATTCTTGGGTGGATGCAAACACATCCCGCACATCATCAAACAGACTGGTGTAAGTAGCCGGATTGGAGCGCGGGGTGCGGCCGATGGGAGACTGATCGATATCGATCACCTTATCCAAATGATCCAATCCCCGAATCTCATCATGGGCACCGGGAACCACTTTGGATTTATGCAGCTCCCGCGCCAGCGACTTGTGCAAAATCCCGTTGATCAACGTGCTCTTGCCGGAACCGGAAACACCGGTAACACAAGTGAAAGCGCCTAAGGGAATATTAACATCCACCTGTTTTAGGTTGTTCTCCTTGGCGCCGCGAACCTCTACCCACTTGCCGTTGGGTTGCCTTCTCTCCTCCGGCAGGGGGATAAATTTACGGCCGGATAGATACTGTCCGGTGAGGGAGTGCTCCATTTCCATCAATGCAGTGGGGGAACCTTCAGCGACAATGCGTCCCCCATGGGAACCGGCACCCGGCCCCACATCAATGATGTGGTCAGCAGCCAACATGGTATCCTCATCGTGTTCCACCACGATCAAGGTATTGCCCAAGTCACGCATCTGTTCCAACGTCTCAATCAGACGGGTATTGTCCCGTTGATGCAGACCGATGCTGGGCTCATCCAAAATATAGAGAACACCCATCAGCTTAGATCCGATCTGGGTCGCCAGCCGAATCCGTTGCGCCTCTCCGCCGGAGAGCGTTCCCGCAGCGCGGTTGAGGGTGAGATAGTTGAGCCCCACATTGATCAGAAAACCGAGCCGGCTATCGATCTCCTTGAGAATCTGCCGTCCAATGGTCATCTCTTTTTCGCTCAGTTGCAATCCCTGAATATATTCCCGTGCCTCCTGGACGGAAAGGTTGGTCACATAAGCGACATTGCGCCCGCCGAGAAGCACGCTCAAGCTTTCCTTGCGCAAGCGTGTCCCTTCACAGGTGGGGCATGCTTTATGGCTCATATAGTTTTCAATAAACTCCCGCACTGCATCCGATCCTGTTTCACGAAAGCGGCGCTCCAAGTTTCGCAGTACCCCTTCAAAGCGTACCTTTACTTCTTTCATCTCTCCATCGCTTTCATAGCGAAAGGGAATGCGGTCTTGAGTTCCCTTCATAATGATATCCCGCTCTTTTTTCGGTAACTTTTTAAAGGGAACATCCATCTTGATGCCGTAGTATTGACAAGCCGATTTTAACAATTGTGGATAATAAGCGCTGGTTTTTCCCTCCCACGGCTCAATCGCGCCTTCTAGCAAGGTTTTTCCGGGATCGGGAATAAGCAAGTCAGGGTCTAATTCCATGCGGCTGCCTAAACCGTCGCAGGTGGGACAGGCGCCAAAAGGGTTGTTAAAGGAAAACATGCGCGGCGAAAGATCATCCAAGCTGAAGCCGCACTCCGGGCAAGCCAAGTTTTGGCTAAATAAGAGTTCCTCTCCATCCATCACATCAACCAAAACAGTCCCCCCTGCCAACCCTAGGGCTGTCTCCAGAGAGTCCGTCAACCTCGTCTCAATCCCCGGCTTCATCACAATCCGATCGACAACCACTTCAATCGTATGCTTCTTATTTTTCTCCAGTTCAATTTGCTCCGATAAATCCCGAATCTCTCCATCCACCCGCACACGGACAAAGCCTTGCTTACGGATCTCTTCCAGCAGCTTAACGTGCTCTCCCTTCCGTCCGCTCACCATCGGGGCCAGCACCTGGATGCGGGTTCGCTCCGGCAGCTCCAACACCCGATCCGTCATCTGCTGTACCGTTTGGGAGGAAATCTCGATTCCGTGCTCCGGACAAGTGGGACGTCCCACCCGTGCAAATAGAAGACGCAGATAATCATAAATCTCCGTCACCGTACCAACGGTGGAGCGAGGATTGCGACTAGTCGTTTTCTGGTCGATGGAGATTGCCGGTGAGAGGCCTTCGATCGCGTCCACATCCGGCTTGTCCATCTGCCCCAAAAATTGGCGAGCATAGGCAGAGAGGGATTCAACATAACGTCGCTGTCCCTCAGCATAAATGGTGTCAAAAGCGAGGGAGGATTTGCCGGAACCGGACAATCCCGTCAACACGACAAAACGGTCGCGAGGAATAGTAACATCCACTTCTTTTAAATTGTGCACACGGGCACCGCGAATCACGATATGTTCTTGTGACACGGTTTATGCTCCCTCCGCTTTTAGTTCGATAATCATATCGCGCAGTTCAGCCGCTCGCTCAAACTGCAAGTCTTTGGCCGCTTGCTTCATCTCTTTTTCCAGGCGTGCAACCATGTTGGCCCGTTCCTTCTTTCCCATTTTGGCCATATTGGGGGCAACCTGATACTCTTCCGTTTCTTCCGCCACCTTAGTCGCTTCAATCACACTTCGTACCGCTTTTTTCACCGTTGCCGGTTGGATGCCGTGTTTCTCGTTGTGGGCAATCTGAATGTCCCGACGCCGCTCGGTTTCCTCGATCGCTTTTTTCATGGAGTCCGTCATCGTGTCGGCGTACATAATTACTTCCCCATTCACATTACGGGCGGCACGGCCGATCGTCTGGATAAGGGAACGTTCTCCGCGCAAAAATCCTTCTTTATCAGCATCCAAAATGGCGACCAGCGAAACTTCAGGCAGGTCCAACCCTTCCCGCAGCAGGTTGATTCCCACCAATACATCAAACTCACCCAAACGCAGGTTGCGCAAGATCTGCATCCGCTCAATCGTCTTGATGTCCGAGTGCAGATACTGCACCTTAATACCCGCTTCCTTCAGATAATCGGTTAAATCCTCCGCCATCTTTTTGGTAAGGGTGGTCACCAACACCCGTTCGTCTCGTTTTAGCCGTTGATGGATCTGACCGATCAAATCGTCGATCTGTCCCTTGATTGGCTTCACATGGACTTTGGGGTCAATCAACCCCGTCGGACGAATAATCTGCTCCACCACATTCGGCGCATGCTCCAGTTCATAGGGGCCGGGAGTGGCGGAGACAAAAATCAGTTGATTGATCCGCTGTTCAAACTCCTCAAATTTGAGCGGACGGTTGTCCTTGGCCGAGGGCAAGCGAAACCCGTGCTCCACCAACATCTCTTTGCGGGCACGGTCTCCTTTGTACATCGCTCCGATCTGAGGAACGGTCACATGGGACTCATCGATGATCATCAGAAAATCATCGGGAAAATAGTCCAACAGCGTAAAGGGTGGCTCGCCCACCTTTTTGCCAACCAGGTGACGGGAGTAGTTTTCAATGCCGGAACAGAAGCCCATTTCCCGCATCATCTCCATATCGTAGCGGGTCCGTTGCTCCAGACGTTGCGCTTCCAACAGCTTGCCCGCCTCATGAAGTGATTTCAGCCGCTCCTCCAGTTCGTCTTCAATATCTTTTAACGCCCGCTGCAGCACTGTTTCTCGCGTCACATAGTGAGAAGCGGGAAAAATGGCGATATGCTCGCGATCGCCCACAATTTCGCCGGTAAGTACATCGATCTCGCGGATGCGGTCAATTTCATCTCCAAAAAATTCCACTCGCACCGCCTGTTCACCGTGGGAAGCGGGGAAAATCTCCAACACATCTCCACGAACGCGAAAGGTACCGCGGATAAAGTTCATATCGTTGCGTTCATATTGGATATCCACCAAATCGCGCAAGACCGAATTACGGTCCCGCTCCATGCCAACACGCAAAGATAGGACTTGTTCGCGGTACTCCTCCGGAGAACCCAAGCCATAGATGCAGGAGACGCTGGCGACGATAATCACATCATCCCGCTCAAACAGGGCACTGGTAGCAGAGTGGCGCAGTTTATCGATTTCATCGTTGATGGATGCATCTTTTTCAATATAGGTATCCGTCTGCGGCACATAGGCCTCCGGTTGATAATAGTCGTAATAACTGACAAAATACTCGACGGCATGTTCCGGGAAGAATTCCTTCAGCTCTCCACACAATTGCGCCGCTAATGTTTTATTGGGAGCAACCACCAGTGCGGGTCTTCCCACCCGGGCGATGGTATGTGCGATAGTGAAGGTTTTCCCTGTTCCCGTCGCCCCTAACAGCGTTTGGTACTTTTGCCCGGTTTTCACCCCAGCGGTCAGCATTTTAATCGCACCGGGTTGATCGCCACGCGGCTCAAATTCCGACACCATTCGAAAAACCGGTTTTGTCGTCATCCCCATCACCTCGGATTCATCATCTTTTCCATTATACCACATTAACCACCTAACATAGGAACGTTAGTTCTAAGAAGAGGGAGGGATTATATGGAATAAAAAAGCCCCAAAGGGGCACGAGACTGTTGATAAACACACGTAATGGTTAAAAGCAGGAAAAGGGGGTTCCGCGCGGTAGCGAGACCCGGGATCGAAGTGACCGAGGCGAGAATTGTCCTTTAGCGTGCATGAATCACAATCTGGCTTGTATCGGTGGCATAGCGGGATTTTTGTTGTTGGTATCGGCTAAGGCATCGGCATCGGTTTCTGGTGCCGGCACAATCCCCAACAACGGAGGAGCACCCTCGTAAACCGGAGTTTGAGCCAATTTAATCTCACCGTGTTCATCTTTTAGCTCCAATTTGGCAAAAGCCGCCGACTGACGGATGGCCGCCTTTAGCTCCGGTTCGCTTCGTGTCACTTGGTTGTTGACCCGGAGCAACGTATCCCCCGGTTTTAATCCCATGGAGGCGGCCGGAGTTTCAGGTAGCACCACCCAGATCTTTACCCCATCTACAACCGCTTGATAGCGAAGTTTTCGTCTTTTTTCCCGCTGTAGGCCCATCAAGTAGAGGGCTTCATGGCCCAAAACGGCAAAAACCGCCGTCAACCACCAACAGGGTTCCCACCACAACGAGAGGATCATCAAGTTCGTCAAAATAAGGGCATACAACAAAAGAAGTGTGGAGGAACGGCGTTTTTGTTGTTCCGGATGGCGGGACAAATTGATGCGGGAGAACCCGGCTACTACCGGTAGAGGGATAATACCTGCCGGTGAAGGGACCAATAAGGGAAACGGCCAGATTTTTTGCAAACGATACCCCCCCAACACTTCCTCTCCTTTTTTTACATAGATAGGGGTACTTCCCGAGCGGCCGTCCACCCGTACCAACAACCACTCCAACAGATGGAGACCCACCACGACCATCATCCAATCCTCTACAGATAAATAATAGAGCGCATTCCAAATCGCATTGTCGGTTCCCAACGTCGCAGGCTCTCCGATCGTTCGCCAAGAAAGACTGATCAGGGAAAGCAGGCCTGCACTATAAGCCAAACAGGCAAACCGCAGCCGAAAACAACTTAAGATCAAAATCATCCCCCACATCCAAAACACTTCAATCCAATGAATCGACAACGGAAACCACAAAAAGGCAGGTGTTAGCAGTCCCCCTGCCACGATGCCCCATAATAAACTCATCAAAAATTGCGGGGTGGGTGGACTAAGTCGCCGACTAAATGTGCGCTTTTCCCGTAAGCTTTTCCAAACGAATTGCCAGGCAACTAAAAAAACGGCCCCCAACCACAATGGATGCAGCAACATCTGTATCCAAGCGTCCTTCCATTCTCCCCAGAAGGTTTCCATGGAGTATACCCCCTGTTTCATCGCTCCCAGATAAATTCCACATTACGGAAGACCTTCCCTTCCGACATATAAAAAGGCCCGAATCGGGGATTCGGGCCCACGTTGATTTACTTGATCTCTTTTTTAACAGTTTCTACACCCACTCGCAATTGCAAATCGTTTTCTGGATCCCGCATCATCTCAATAAACGCATCCTGCAATTGGAGTGCTGTCTTTTCATCCACCTCTCCCGTCATCGAGAGTTTGTGGGTCTTTTGGAAGGCTTTCACCGCTGTTTCCGTCTGCTCGTTAAAATATCCATCGGTGCGACCCGGACGGAATCCGAGACCTTCCAGCAATAATTGCAGATTGCGTACCTGTGGATCTGACATATCCCGTTTCAAGGGTTGGTCCGATTGTGGAGGTGTCGCTTGGTAGTAATCCGGCATCTCCACCTCGACATCCGGTTTGATTCCTTTTTCGTTGATCCAATTCCCTTCAGGAGTTAACCATTTTGCCATGGTTAGCTTAATATTGCTACCATCCTGAAAGTCCTTGGCCGTCTGGACCGTCCCCTTGCCGAAGGAGGTTTGACCGACTACCGGATAACCACCCGCTTCCTGCAAGGCGCCTGCTAAAATTTCTGAGGCGCTGGCGGAGCCTTTATCGGTCAGAATCACGATCGGATATTCTTTTTTCTCTTTTAGCTTCGACTTGTATGAGACACGATTACCCGATTTATCTTCGGTCATCATAATCACTTTTTCATTGGGAATCAGTTGTTCTCCGATCTCCAGAACAGCTGGCAATAAACCGCCGGGATTACCGCGGACATCGATGATCAGTCCTTTCATCCCGTCTTCCTCCAACTTCTTCAGCTGTTTCGTAAATTCTTCGGCGGTATCCTCGGAAAACTGGGATATCTCGATATGTCCGACTTTATCGTCCATCAGTTCAGAACGAACGGTTTCAATCGGAATTTCGTCTCTGATTACCGTCACCTTAACCACTTCACTCTGTCCTGGGCGTACCACTTCCAACTTCGCCTCGGAACCTTTTGGACCTTTGATTTTCTCCACAGCCTCGTTTAGGTCCATCCCTTCCAGGCTTTCCCCGTTCACTTTATGAATCTGATCTTCCGGTCGCAAACCCGCTTTTTCAGCCGGTGAATCCTTAAATGGAGAAACGATCGTCACCCGACCATTTTTCATGGTTACTTCCGCTCCGATTCCCTGAAAAGAAGATTCAAGGGAAGTGTGAAACTGTTTGGCCATGTTTTTATCCATATAAGTGGAGTAAGGATCGTCCAGGGACTCAACCATCCCACGGATGGCACCGTCAATGAGCTGCTGTTCCTTCACTTCGCCGATGTATTGGGATTGGATCAATCCATATGCTTCTCTCAACTTATCCATATTGCGATCAAGCCCTTGGGTTTCTTGACCGCCAGAGCCTGTCACCTGCGAAAGCAGCCCGCCATCACCGATCACCGCCGCCGTAGTTAGACTGCTAAAAAGAACGGCGCACACCAGCAGCAGGGCTACTGTACGTCCACGCATGTACATCCAAACACCACCCTTTGACCTCTCTCAAACGATCCGGAATTGTTTCAGTATATGACAGGCATAAAAAAGATATTATCAGCTTCACTCTAGCAAATTTCACCCTTGTACACAAGAACGCGTCCTCTTCTCCCCATTTTCAAAAAAAGAAACCCGCGCTGCCTCCGATGGCCGCCCGGGCGGGGATTGATTATTTTAGGAAGTTGATCGGATTTTGCAACTGACCGTTTTTGCGGACTTCAAAGTGATTATGGGGACCGGTAGAGTAGCCGTAACTGCCGACACTGGCAATCCGCTCTCCTCTCTCCACCCAATCGCCTTTGTTCACCTTCACCTGGTTGGGGTACATATGGGCATACAGGGTGGTCAACCCACTACCATGATCGATCATAATGATCCAACCATATCCCGAAGACGGCTTGCTTTCCAATATTACACCATCGGCGGCGGCATAGATGGGATCACCCATTTTGGCGCGAATGTCGAGGCCAGTGTGAAGTTTATATACGCCTGTGACGGGATGAGTACGATATCCGTAGGGAGAAGTGATTTGCCGGTTGTCGCCGGGCCAGCTCAGAGAGCCGCCTTCATACTTGAAATTGCCGTTCTTAGCGGCGATCAAGTTCATTTCTCGTACCTCTGACTCCTTGATCTGCTCTTCTGATTCAAGCTGGGAGAGTTGGGTTCGATTTTTTTGGCGCAGGGCGACCAGCTTGTCAAACGCTTTTTCCGCCTCTTCCACCTTATTCTTCTTCTTTTTCCCCAACTGCGCCAGTTCCCGTTTCTGCTTTAGTTCCGACTCTTTCTGCTTGGCTACTTCATCCACCAGGCGATAATCTTGCTTGACCAGCAGGCGCAGCGTCTCAAAACGAGCCAAGAATTCAGCGAGAGAGCGGGATTCCAACAGCGCGTTCATATTGCCCATCTCCCCGGCAATGTACATATCGCGGATGCGTTTGCGGAAAAACGCATCTTTCTGGTCCAACTCCTTCTGGATCTCGTTGAGGCGATCTTCGGACTTTTCGATCTCGCGGTTGGCTTTATCGATCTCTTGTGCCACCTTGTCCATTTCTTCCTCATAATTGTCCAGCTTTTCCGCGATTTCATCCAGCTCACTTTTTAGCTCTTTTTTTTCTCCCTGAATCTCTTTCAACTCATCACGGGCTTTTTCCGCATCCGTTTGTGCTTGAGCCTTCCCCAAAGGAAAGAGGCTCACGCTCAGGCACAAAACCACGGTACCAGTCAGTATGCGCCTTTTCATCCCATCCACTTCCAATCTATTTCTCTTAACTAAGTACCCCAATCCTCTAACCTCGGTGGGACGGTCGGAGTGGTGATCCGTCTCCGCTCCTCCATGCGTGGCAGAGTCGCTCGCCGGACCACCACCCCTCCCTACTCTCTCTAACCATCCACAGACAAGGGCACTCCGTTATAACAATCCCCTTCTGTTTACTCCTACCCTTTAAAATAAGGCATCGGGTTGGTATGGTTCCCGTTTTTCAACACTTCCAAATGCAAATGGGGGCCAGTCGACCAGCCGTTGTTTCCCACCTCAGCGATTACATCGCCTTTGGAGACTTGCTGGCCAACTTTTACTTTTACCCCTTGGGTATACATATGGGCATACAGGGTGGATAAACCACCACCGTGATCAATAACAATGATATACCCATATCCCGGTGCGGGGCGTGCCTCAATCACATTCCCTGCAGCCGCCGCCTGGATTGGCGTTCCAATCGGAGCCGCCAAATCAATGCCAGTATGCATCCGGTTTTCCTTGCGAACGGGGTGGTAACGCATGCCGTAGGTTGAGGTTACAGGAGCTCCCTTAACCGGCCACAAAAACTTGCCACCGTCGTATTTGGCTGATGAAGGCTCTTTTCGCTGCCGTTCCAGTTGCCGTTTACGAACCAGCTCGCGGACTTTTTCCCGTTCGTTTTCATTGATCTCTTCCAGGTTTTCCTGTTCTTTTGCGAGTTTGCTCAGCTCTTTTTCGTACTTTTTATACTCCGCCGTCAGATTGTCGTGAAGACTTTGTGCTTGTCGGCTCTTCTCTTTTTGTTCGGCCAACAACTCTTCTATCTCTTTTTTTTGTTGGGTTAAGGTTTTACGATCCTGTTCATAGCCGTCAATAAGATTGCGATCCTGTTTTGCCACCTGCCGGATAAAATCCAGCTTACTCACAAATTCATCGACGCTTTGTGATTGGATCAGGGCTTCCAGGTAAAACATTTCACCCTGTTGATAAATCGTTCGAACCCGCTGCTTAAACTGCCGTTGTCGTTCCTCCAATTGTTTCTCTGTTTCTTCCAGGTCTTTCTCTTTCTGTTTAAGCTGCTGCTCAGTATCGTACACTTCTTGATTTAATCGAGTCAGCTCTTTTTTTCGTTTCTCTAAGTCGGTCAGTACTGATTGAAGATCCTGTTCTTTCTCTTCCTTTTCTTTTTCAAGCTGTTGGATCTCCTTGTCCCGCTCTTTGATGTCTTCTTTCTTCTTGTCGATCTCGTCCGCAAATACCGGACCGGGCATAAGGAGGGTCATCGCTAACGACAGTGCCGTGAGCCCAACGAGCCACTTTCGTTTCACGCCATCTCCTCCCGTCATGATTAAATAACGCTTATTACACTTTCAAGAATCGTCGAATGGAGATTAAGCTTCCCCACACACCAATCACGGCCCCAAGCGCAGTCGTTATTCCGGCAACCCACATCGAAAGTGGCCACATCGGAGACAGTCGGATCAACCCGTAGGCGCTGTCTGCATCTAAAATCTGGATAAAACCTTGGTATACAAGCAAGGTGACCGTCACCGGGACAATCGACCCCAGAATCCCGATCAATCCTCCTTCAAAGAAGAAAGGCCAACGAATAAACCAGTTGCTGGCACCGACGAGACGCATAATCTCAATTTCGCGGCGGCGGGCAAAGATCGTCAGCTTAATCGTATTGGAGATCAGAAAAGCCGCCAAAACAGCGATCCCCACCCCAAACAGAAGCACCACATTACGGACCAAGGCAGATACATCCAACAAGCGGTCGGTTACACCTTCACCGGCATCCGCATCATCGACTAAATTGTATTGAATAACTTTATCCTTCAACTCCGCCGTCTTCTGGGGATCAACCGCGTGGATTACCAACGTATCCGGGAGCGGATTATCTTTTTCAAGCCCATCCAAAAACTTGCTTTCATCCTCCCCCCACTGCTCCTTCATCACCTTAAGTCCTTCTTCTTTCGATACAAATTCAACACTTTTTACCATTGAGTCCTGCTTGATTTGCTCTTGCAACTGATCGATATCATCAGCCGAGGCAGAGGCGCTGAGGGCGGCACGAATCGATACCTGCTTGTCCAATTCGTTGGCCATAAAGTTGATATTAAAAGCGACTACGAGAAAAATGCCGAAAATCAACAACGTAACGCTAACGGCGCTGACGGCGGCAAATGTCATCCAGCCGTTGCGGGCGATGCTTTTAAACGCTTCACGAATGTGTCGCCACATCGTATCAATCTTCATATCCGTATTCCCCCTGCTGCTCGTCGCGGACAATAATTCCTTGTTCAACAGCGATGACGCGTTTGCGCATGGTATTCACAATCTCTTTGTTGTGAGTGGCCATCACGACTGTGGTTCCACGGACATTGATCTCCTCCAACAAGTACATGATGTCCCAGGAGTTTTCAGGATCCAAGTTACCGGTAGGCTCGTCTGCAATGATAAAGCCGGGATTGTTAACCATCGCCCGTGCAATGGAAACCCGCTGTTGCTCTCCCCCGGAAAGTTGGGAGGGAAGAGCGTTCATGCGGTCGTAAAGACCGACCAGCTCCAACATTTCCTGCACCCGGCGCCGAATTTTGCGGCGAGGAGCTTCCACCGCTTCCATCGCAAATGCCACATTTTCATAAGCCGTCATATTGGGCAACAATTTATAATCCTGGAATACAACGCCAATGTTTCGGCGGAGGTATGGAATCTTCCAATTTCGCACCCGTTTAATGTTGACCCCGTTAATCAGGATCACACCATGGGTCGGCTCTTCCTCCCGATACATCAACTTGATAAAAGTACTTTTTCCAGCGCCACTCGGACCGACCACATAGACAAACTCACCCTGATCGATCTTGACGTCGATCCCGTTGAGGGCTTTCACCCCGTTGCCGTATACTTTGTACACATCATGCATTTCGATCACGCTATCACCCTCATATGCAATTGGGTAACCACCCATAGAATCAAAAGTCTCTAGGCTGCGTTGTGCTGGATCATACTAGAAGGGAAAATTAGGTATCATTACTGAGAATCTTAAACTATTATATCATGCTTCAGTTATTTTCCCAGAGTTGAGAGCATAAATCTTGTTGAAACAGACGGACAAAACCCTGCCATCCACTTGACGGGCAGGGTTCCAGTGTTTATAACGTGTTGGCTTGATAAACACCGGATCCGAAATTAATAAACGGTGTCTAGCCAGGTTTTGGTTTCAACCATTTGTTTCTTTTTTAGTTCCAGCGCATCCAGTACGCGATTACGAGCCGTTCCGCCTCTGACATCCCGTGCGTCGGCCACAGCCTCCACTCCGATTTTCTCAAAGATATCAGCGGAAAAGGAAGGGTGAAAGTCGCGATACACCTGCAACGAAAGTCCCGATAACGTTGTCCCTTCCTGCAGGCAATGGAGAACGAGTCGACCGACGACTGCATGGGCCTCACGGAAGGGGACCCCTTTTGCCGCCAAGTAATCCGCGACATCAGTAGCGGCGGCAAAGCCCTCTTCCGCATGTTGCCGCATCCGCTCTGCCTTGACCGTCATTCCCGCCAACATGGGGGCGGTTAAGGCTAAAGCCCCGATCAAGGTAGCAACGGTGTCAAACACGCCTTCTTTATCTTCCTGCATATCCTTGTTATAGGTTAACGGCAACGCTTTTAGCGTCGTCATCAACGCCACCCAGTGGCCCATCACCCGGCCTGTCTTCCCCCGGATCAACTCTGGAACGTCGGGGTTTTTCTTTTGCGGCATCATGCTGCTCCCGGTGCAGAAAGCGTCATCCAGCTCCACATAGCCGAACTCCTCACTGGACCAGAGAATCAGCTCTTCCGACAGTCGCGACAGATGAACCATCACCAGGGAAGCATTGGCTAAAAACTCCACCAGATAATCGCGATCGCTCACCGCATCCATGCTGTTTTCATAGAGACGGTCAAAGCCCAGCTCCGCCGCCACTTGTTCCCGCTCGATCGGAAAGGGAGTACCAGCGATCGCTCCAGCGCCAAGTGGCATGGTGTTCACCCGTTTATAGCTGTCGATGAATCGTTCCGTATCACGCTCAAACATCTCCACATACGCTAACAGCTGATGTGCCAAACGGACCGGCTGCGCCCGCTGTAGATGGGTATAGCCGGGCAAAAGCGTATCCACATGGGCTTCCGCCTGTTTGCACAACGCTTTTCGTACCTGAAGCAGCCCTTGAATCATTTCTACGGTACGGGCACGCACATACAGGTGCATATCGAGAGCCACTTGATCATTACGGCTACGGCCGGTATGCAACTTTCCACCCACAGGGCCCACTTCTTCAATCAGCAGATGCTCAATATTCATATGGATATCCTCCAGGGAGACGGAAAATTGCACCTCCCCGGCGCGTACTCGCTCACGGATCTTCTCCAGTCCTGCAGTAATGGTTTCCGCTTCATTCGCTTGTAGGATTCCACATGCCCCCAACATCTTCACATGGGCGAGACTGCCGCGAATATCTTCTTCCACTAAAATATGATCAAAATCGATGGATGCCGTATATTCTTCAACGAGTTGGTTGGTTGGCTTGGTAAAGCGCCCGCCCCACAGTTTCATCGAAATCGGGGTCCTCCTTTTTCGGGTTCACCTTGGCATCGACTTCTGTCGGCAGTCCCCACAGCTGGATAAAGCCGACAGCCGCTTGATGATCAAAGGTGTCATCGGTGGAGTAAGTCGCCAATTCCTCGTTATAGAGGGAGTAATCCGATTGACGCCCTGTCACGACCGCTTGCCCTTTATACAGACGGACCCGCACCGTTCCCGACACCGTCTCCTGAGTCTGGTCCACAAAGGCGTTTAATGCCTTCATCAAGGGGGAGAACCACAGCCCGTCATAAACCAGCTCCGCCCACTGTTTTTCCACCTGCGGCTTAAAGCGGGTCACCTCACGAGTATGAGTGAGGTACTCCAATTCGCGGTGAGCGGTGATCAGGGTAATCGCTCCCGGGCATTCGTATACTTCCCGCGATTTAATCCCTACCAACCGATTTTCCACATGGTCGATCCGGCCCACACCATGTTGACCGGCGATTTGGTTTAGTTTGGACAGTAGAAGATGGAAGGGAAGCTGTTCACCATCCAGCGCAACTGGGACCCCTTTTTCAAATGTGATCAGCACGTCCTGGGGCTCATCCGGCGTATCCGCCACCACTTTGGTCCATTCATATGCCCCTGTCGGCGGCTCAGCCCAAGGATCTTCCAAAATGCCGCACTCACAGCTTCTTCCCCATAAGTTTTGGTCGATACTATATGGATTATCCAGATCCACCGGTACCGGAATACCGTGGCGCCGGGCATATGCGATCTCCTCATCCCTAGACATCGCCCACTCCCGTACCGGTGCCACAACTTCAAGCGCCGGATTGAGCGCTTTTACCGCCAGCTCAAACCGGACCTGATCATTGCCTTTCCCCGTACATCCATGGGCAACGGCCACCGCCCCTTCTTCCTCCGCCACCTTGACGAGCACTTGGGAGATCAGGGGACGGGACAACGCCGACACCAACGGATACTTACCCTCGTACATCGCATTGGCCTTTAATGCCGGCAGCAAATAATGCTGGGCAAACCAGGCGCGGGTATCCACCACCAACGATTTGACCGCGCCGACATCCAACGCTTTTTGTTTGACGAAGTCCAAATCCTTCCCTTCGCCTACATCCAGTGCAACAGCTACCACCTCATAGCCGTATTTCTCCTGTAGCCACCGGATGGCAACCGAGGTATCCAAACCGCCGGAATAAGCCAGCACCACTTTCCCCTTACCCATGTTGACCGCTCCTTTATAAAAATTCATCGTTGCGTATCATTATACATACCCGTGCATAAAAAATCTACCCCTTTTTTACGATGATTTATTGCACCGGATGATTGGTTTAAAGGGAATGGCGTAAAGCGCAGAGAAGATTATCGATTAAGTATTTGGAATCGAATCTGTCGAAGATAGCCAAACAAAAAACCACTCAGCTGGAAGGTGACCATCCAACTTTATTTATTCACAAATAAACACATCATGCGGAGGGTTGATAGAGTGAAATTTTCAACGAAATCGGTCATGTTTATCGTTGGAATTGTACTTGCCGAAATAGCTGCAACTCATATTTTTGCCTCCGTTAGAGGGCCAAGAATCGGAGCATTGATGATTGTCCTTTTCACTTTATTTATCCACCCTATGTTAATGGTTATTGTATGGTTTGGATTAATCCGAGATTCTTCGCAAAAGCGGAGATTTCTTTCCAAATCTTTATGTATGATCGCTTTAATCCTGGCCTATCCCCTTGCTTTGAATATGGGTACTGGCTTTTTTGTGGGACCCTTAATCCTGAAAATTTAACGGGTTATTTTAGACAATTCAAATGAGGAAAGGCAATTCAAACCAAAGCCGAGCACACCGTCGTCGGCGTTGTCGAACCCTGGTCGATGCGACCATGAAAAAAGCCTTCACGGAGAAGGCTTTTTTTAGTAACTGATCAAGCTCGCCAGCAACAAACCGGTAGCAATGCTGAGGAAGGCGGCAAAGGTTCCCACGGCAATATTTCCTTTGGGAATCTCAGCTACGACTTTGAATGGAGTAATCAGCTCAAACAGATAAAAGACCAATACCTGAAAGATGATACCGATTACACCCCAAATAAGAAGGTCGACCACATCGATGGAGTGGTAGACAGCAGAGGAGAGAACCAGGGTCAGCCCCAACAGCTTTCCACCCAAATCATAGGCGGCTGCTTTGGCGGCGGCCATTTTTTGCGGGTCGTCCGTTTCCGCCCCTTCTTTGATCAAGAGATGTTCCTTGTAAGGGGTCACCAATTGGAAGATGAAAATACCCAACAACAGGATTGGAATGCTGACACCCAGATAAATGAGAAACGTTAATAGATAAGGCCACTGCTCTAACATAAAGGGCTCCTTTCAGTTGTGTGTTTCCAATGCAATCGGCAAAAAATAGGCTAAGTTACCGGTGATGGGACCGTCAACCCGGCACAAAATAGCGGAAGCTTTTCCCCCCAGCAAAAAAGAGCCCCACAGCCGGTGACCGCTCTGACGCCCTTGGATCGTCTCCACTTCTACCCGATCCAACTCTACTCGGCGTTGATAGACCATCGGTTGCTCCCAGTAAGCTTCTTCCCGATCGCAATGGGTGACATTGCCATCCGCATCGCACAACAGCACTGCCCCACCTTCCCGTCCCAACACCGGTTTCACCACATAAGGCTCTCGCCCGGAAAACCGGTTTTCCAGATACGTGGGCAAACAATATTGACCAATCAAGCGCTGTTCTTCCTTTGAAAAAAACTGCCCGGTTTCGTACAGATTCCAGATCAAGGCTTGGAGCGCTTTCGTCTGGCCGATGAAAGCGGCAGGGGGATTTATCGTCGCGAGACGCCCGCGCTGAATCAAATCGAGAACATGGGCCCCGGTGGGATAACCGTCGTCGTCTGTCTCCCCCGCCAATATCTCAATCGCGTGGAGACGATACCAGAGGTCGATCGACTCCCAGCGATCATTTATCCGGAATCCCAATCGATCTCCCTCCACGCGCAAATCCTCCAAAGGGACAAAGCGGGCGTCCAGCTGGGAACGCTCTAGTAGATATTTGGTTGTACCCACATCCTCTTCATGCCAGTCCAAGGCGCTAAAGGCGATTGAGCGAAGATCTCTTCCCTCATCTCGATAAGCCTGAACCGCTCGCTGAAACGCATCTCGGATATGAGCCTCAGCGCCTTCATTGGGGTCGATGCCGGCATTGAGCGCTTGAACGACGCGGCCATTTACATAGAAAGCCTCCACCACACCAGTAGGCGTGTCACTGTTGAACTCCAACATTTTCCACCCGGTGGAGGTACGGGCAAAATCAAACCGCCCCACCACCGTCGGCAAGATGGCGTCGGCAGCAACGCGCACAGCCTTTATCGCGGCATCCGGAATTCCCAGTTCCCGCAGCAGTTCATCATCCGCTCGCTGCACCACCGGGATCACCCGGGTGAAAACCTCTCCCAAGGCTTCCGTCGCCATGTTTAGCTCCTGTTTCCACTGGGCGGGGATTTTTTCTACTGTAGCCAGGGCATATTCTTCCCCGTAAAACCAATCCCAGGTAAACACCCCTTCTTCCCTTAGAGGCTCATAGATCCGCTTCCGTCGGATATCGTACGGTTCCACGGATCATTCACCCCCCGCTAAATAACCCACTAGAGGAACTTTTGCCAATGCCACCTTTCGATTTGCTTTTTGAATATCCGCTTTTTGAACCTGGCGTGATACCGGATTCTTTTTGAAAATAGCGGTTTCCTCCGCTGTAATACGACGCACCACCAGCACGGTCGGTGCCATCATCACAGTAGCCATCTTCATCGTTATCGATGCAAAACTCCTCGTCACAATAGCCGTCTCTGTTTTTATCGACGCATCTTTCTTCCGACGCTTCGGAATCGGAAGAGGAGCATCCAGGAACAGCAACCAATGCCGCAGCGGCAAACAGGGTCACCACTTTTTTCGTCCGGTTGAGCCCGATGCCCTCCATTCCTTCACCGTTGATCATCGTCGTTGATATTCCCTCCCTAGAATTCATCCGATCCATTTTTTCTACGTAACAAACATCCCATCAATACCCATCGTTACAACGATGGGTAGTCGATTTTCACACGCCAAGCACCGATCGTCTTCCTCAATCACTTTGTTCCGGGGTTTCGCTTTGAGAAGAATTCGTCCCTACCCAACCAATCAAAGCGATTAGATCAACCTTTATGTACACCATCAATCATCCGCCGCTTCCACATACAACACAAACACTTTGCGGTTTTCATCCACTTCAGCGGAGGTTTTGCGCCACTCTTTTCCGCCGCGATATAAGATTTCTCCCTGCAAATAGAGGCGTAACTCCGTCTGCGTTTGACAGTGAAGGGTTTCCAATACCGGGTAATACGCAGCATCCTCTGAAAATTGGCGGATTTCAAGACGGATCCCTGTCCATGTCGGATGGGGAATTCCATCTGGGTCCCAAACTTGCTCATCATCCGCCAACCGCACAAAAATAATAAAACCCCGATCACCGCTTGCCGTCACCGTTCGCTCATATACCCGATCCTCTGTTACCAGGTAATCACAGATAAACCGCGTTGAAATTTCATCTTCATCAATATCCTCATACGTCAACAAAACGGGATGATCCCGCTCCGGTTCATCCAGTCGATACTCCAATGTTGCCACCATCTCCCCCCTTTCCCATTCAAGGTGAAAAACCCCACTGCTTTAGCATATCGTGCCATCTATAAGGTGTAAAGAGAATAGTTTTATTTTTCGATCGAATAACGCAGGGCACACTTCTAACAATGATAGAATTATACAAATTCCAAGAGGAAAATCCTGATTTTTGTTTAAATAGTAGAAAAAGAGATCAAGAGGCTAAAATCATGTATAAATTGGACCTGAACAAGTATCAATCGATCTTTAACTAGTATTTCCCACCTATTCTTCGTAAATACTAGATTCCGGAGGTGAAACAAATGCTATTTTCCCATAGCCATATAACAGAAGATGATGCGAGAAAAGTGTGGTGGGAAGAGGATGGGCGTTGTGAAAATTGTAAACGCCCAATGGGTTTCTCTGTCTCCTGCTATTCTCGTATACAAAAAAACAACGACTACACTGCGGATAACTTATATTTGTTTTGTCCGGATTGCAAAAAACATCAACCCGATTTTTTGGATCATTTGCTGGGAGCCGAATCGGACGTGATCAAGGTACTCGCAGAAGACGTCAAAATTACAGAAGCGGAACAGTTTCTGATAAAAAACCTGCAAAAACACGGTGTACTGTTGGGTTTTTCTCAAAAAAAGCGCCTCTATTGGTTACCGGGAATCGGTAAATTCAGCGTACATAAACGAGTAGAAGATCGGAAGTTGGAAGGTACCGATATCGTCTATCCCGCTGTGACCGGAAGTTGGGTGGCCAAAATAGAAGGCTCTCTTGCAGCGGAGTGGCACATAAGAATCAAACCGCAAGAACGATCCCGCAAGCTGCCGCATCCCCAACGCGTGGTTCTCTCTTCTTCTCCTCAGACTCCCATTGAGTGTATCATGAAAGCCATCCGTTCATCGTATCCTTTGCCTTTTACATTCAATATCGACCTTTTAACACAAGAACATGAAATCACCATGATCTTCAAAGACGGGGGCAGTTATAAGCAAGTCGATAAAGAAACAGCGATATATGCCGTGCAAAAGGGAATCTCTAAAATTGTATCCGAGTATCCCACTGTGATCGTCAATAGGGTAAAGTGTCCTCGACTTAAACCCAACTCCAACAAATCTAACCGCAAGAAACCCAACCCCAAGAAAAAGCAAAACTCTTACCAACGAATACGCCAAAAAGTATTGCTGCGTGATGAATACACCTGTCGTTACTGCGGTCGATACGGAAATACGGTAGATCATATCATCCCTCGTGCAAAAGGGGGTAAAAATAAGATGGAGAACTTGGTAGCCTGCTGTTTTGATTGTAATCAAGCCAAAAAAGACCTATTGCCTGAAGTCTTTGCAAAAGTTGCAGTAACGCGGTAATTTTTGAAGTGCCCGCCCACCGTCAATGGACCAACCTAAGCAAAACCGCCGATCTGTTAAAGATCGGCGGTTTGGTGGTTATTTTCGATTTGCGTTGCTACGTTTAGCCAGAATCAATTATACAACTCCGCCTATAATGACACTTCAAATGGCCATTATCCAAAGTTTGTAACATATATCCAAATGAAATAAGCCAAACCCCTCACCCGTTTCCTACCAACAACGACACCAACAACGCCTTCTGCACATGAAGGCGGTTTTCCGCCTGTTGAAAGACGACCGACTGCGGTCCGTCCATCACTTCCGCCGCTACTTCTAAGCCGCGATAGGCTGGGAGGCAATGGAGGAAAACGGCGTCGGAGCGGGCGAAGTTCATCAGGGAGGCGTCGACGATAAAGCCGTCAAAATCGCGCTGCCGTTTCTCTTTTTCCGCTTCCTGACCCATGCTGGCCCATACGTCGGTATAAACCGCATCGGCATCGGCCACCGCTTCCCGTGGATCATGGGTAAGATGGAGGCGAGCACCGGTAGTAGAAGCGAGCGCTTGTGCCTGTTGCCATATGGCCGCATCCGGTTCATACCCCGGCGGTGTGGCCGCTACCAGCTCGATCCCCGTCAATGCCGCCGCTTCTGCTAAAGAGTGAAGCACATTGTTGCCGTCTCCTACATAGGCCAAACGCAGATCGTCTCGTCCCGGTTTCAGTTCAGCCAAGGTCATCACATCGGCAAAAGCTTGACAGGGATGATGAAGATCCGTCAGGCCGTTAATAATCGGAATGGAGGCGTTCTCCGCCAGCTGCTCCACCAACTCATGCTGAAAAGTGCGGATCAGGACAGCATCGACGTAACCGGACAAAATGCGGGCGGTATCTTCTACGCTTTCTCCCCGTCCCAATTGTAATTCCTGCCGGTTTAACGCGAGAGCATGACCACCCAGCTGAGCCATGCCCGTCTCAAAGGAGACACGGGTACGGGTGGAGGATTTGTCAAAGATCATCGCCAAGGTTTTATCGGTTAAGGGAGCGTAGTGTTTGCCCGCTTTTTTCTGTTCTTTCAGCCAGTAGGCATGGCGGATCAAACCCTGTACTTCCTCCGGCGAAAAAGCGGAAACCGTCAAACAATCTCTCCCTGCTAAGTCCGGTGGCACTGCTGTCATCGTCGTTGCGCTCATCCTGTGATCAGCTCCTTCAATCTCGGTACCTGAAAAGGTTCCACCTCGGTAGAATCGATCCAAGCATTGGACCGCAACCAGGCTTGAAAGGTATCCACCGAGGTAAAACAGGGTACCTGCCATTCCAACGTCAGTTGGCGTAAGCGAAAACCAGCACGCTTCGGATCTTCTCCCCGTGTAGGAATGTTTAACACCGCTTTGGGGCAGTCAAGAGCAAACCATTCCTCCCAATTTTCCGGGGGGCATTCCACGATGGCATCCATGCCTTTCTTCCGAAGAAATTGGGCCGTTTCGGTTGTTGCCGTCAATGAAACCCCAGCTTGTGCCAATTGACGTGCCAACGGCAGGACCTCTTCTTTACGGGTATCGGCCACCGCCAGCAGCAGCGCACTTCCCGGCGCCACCGGTGGCAATGATCCCGACACTGTCCATGGCACCGCCTTGGCCAGCGCCTGCTCTAATGTGTGCCCCACACCCAGCACTTCACCCGTCGATTTCATCCGCGGTCCCAACGCGGGATCGACTTCCGGCAATTTGGGGGTAGAGAAGACGGACCCCTTCACCGCCCACACCTGCGGTCGCGGCAACAAGCCCAGAGGCGCAAAGGAAGCCAGCTTTTCACCCATTTGTACCCGTGTTGCCCAATCGATCATGGGAACGCCGGTCACTTTGGAGATAATCGGCACCGTGCGGGAAGCGCGGGGGTTTACCTCCAACACATAGACACGCCCCTCCGTTACGACAAACTGGATATTGAGCAATCCCACATGTCCCAGTTCAGTCGCAATGGCGGTAGTGGTTTCCACCACTTTTTGCGCTGTCTTCGCATCAAGATCAGGGGCTCCTAATATCGCGAGGCTATCGCCGGAGTGAACACCCGCCCGTTCCACGTGTTGGACCAGCGTGGGGATGGACACATCGCGGCCATCGGTGACGGCGTCCACTTCCACCTCCATCCCTTCTAAAAAGCGATCCAGCAGCAGCGGAAATAACCGCTCCGACCCGGCGTTATTACACGTTTCCTCCAGTAACACCGCCAGCTCTTCCTGGCTACCCACCACCTGCATTCCCCTTCCTCCGATCACATAGGAGGGGCGCACCAACAAGGGATATCCCAGTTTTTCTCCCACTTGCAAGGCTTCTGCCGCAGATGTGGCGGTTTCTCCCGGGATATGAGGGATATCGAGGCGCTCCAGAAATTGATAAAAACGATGGCGATCTTCCACATGATCAATGATATCCGATGTCGTTCCCCATACGGGAATGCCCGCTTCTTCCAAGCCTTTGATCAGCTGAATCGCCGTCTGGCCGCCAAACTGAACCAACACACCCTCCACCTGTTCTTTGCGGGCCACATGAACCACATCTTCCACCGTCAAGGGCTCAAAGTAGAGGCGATCCGCCGTGGCAAAGTCGGTGCTGACGGTCTCGGGATTATTATTGACGACAACGGCACACCAGTTGCGCTGTTGCAACGATTTGGCGGCATGCACGGAACAGTAGTCAAATTCGATGCCCTGGCCGATACGGATCGGGCCGGAGCCCACCACCAACGCCCGTGGCCGAGATTCGTCCACTGTCACTTCATCCGCTCCCTGCCAGGAAGAATAATAGTACGGCGTTGCAGCGACAAACTCACCGGCACAGGTATCTACCCATTTGTAAGCGGGGCTCTCACCCAATTGCAGCAACCGTTTCCGAATCGTCTTCTCCTCCACCTGCCATAGACGGGCCAGAAGCGAATCCGCGACTCCCCACTGTTTCGCCTGTTGCAAACGTGCATTGGAGACGCTTTCCCAGCTCTCTTTTGCCAAGGTGAGTTCCAACTCCGTCATACCCGCAATCTTATGCAGATAATACGGGGTGATGGCAGTGAGAGTGTGAACCCGTTCTACACTCCAACCGCGCCGGAAGGCTTCCGCCAATAAGAACAAGCGCTTATCATCGGGGTGTTGTAGTGCCGTCGCCAATGCATCATCGGACAACGTTTGATCCTGCTCCCGCAAGAGGCTGTCACAACCCTGATCCAGTGAGCGAATCGCTTTAAACAGAGCTGTCTCCAAGTTGCGGCCTAGGGCCATCACTTCCCCTGTCGCTTTCATTCGTGTGCCCAAATCCCGCTCTCCGCCGGGGAATTGGTCAAAGGGCCAACGCGGCAACTTCACCACCACATAATCCAACGCCGGTTCAAAGCTGGCAAAGGTGTGGCCGGTAACCGGATTGAGACACTCATCCAGCCGATAGCCCAAACACAACTTGGCCGCCAAACGGGCGATGGGATAACCGGTCGCTTTGGATGCGAGGGCACTGGAACGGCTTACCCGTGGATTAACTTCGATAATCCGATACTCTCCCGTCTCGGGATGAAGGGCGAACTGAATGTTACATCCCCCCACCACCTCCAGCGCCCGAATCACATCACAAGCCACAGTGCGCAGCATGTGATACTGTTGATCCGTCAAGGTTTGTGAAGGTGCCGTCACCATGCTGTCCCCGGTATGCACACCGACAGGATCGATATTTTCCATATTGCAGACGGCGATACAAGTATCCGCCTGATCCCGCATCATTTCATATTCAAGCTCTTTCCAACCGAGAATGCTCTCCTCCACCAGCACCTGACCGATGGGACTGGCTGCCAGTCCTCTGCGAGCCACCTGCGCCAGCTTCACAGGATTTTCCGCCGCACCTCCGCCAAAACCGCCTAAGGTGTAAGCGGGACGAACGACGACAGGGTAGCCCACTTTTTCTGCAAAGACCAACGCTTCTTCCACCGTCGTTACTGTCTGTCCCTGAGGAACCGGTTCACCCAATGCTTCCATCATCTGTTTAAAAGCTTCCCGATCCTCTCCGCGGCGAATCGTTTCCACCGGGGTACCCAGCAGACAAACGCCAAAGCGTTCTAATACACCTCGCTCCTCCAGCTCCATCGCCAGATTGAGGCCCGTCTGACCGCCCATGTTGGCCAACAGTGCATCCGGCCGCTCCCGCTCGATAATCCGCGTCAATACCTCCGATGTCTGTGGCTCCATATAAATCACATCGGCTATATCGGGATCGGTCATAATGGTGGCGGGATTATGGTTGACCAAGATGACCCGAATCCCCTCTTCCTTTAAGGCCAGACACGCTTGTGTGCCGCTATAGTCAAACTCCGCCGCCTGCCCGATGACGATCGGTCCCGATCCGATCACCAGCACGGATTGAATCCCATCCATTTTTCCCATCAGACCGTCACCCCTTTCGCCGCTTCCACCCTATCCAAAAAGCGTTGAAACAGAGCGGCGGACTCCCGAGGGCCCGGGTGGGCTTCAGGGTGAAATTGAACGGTAAACAAGGGATAATACCGATGAGCCAACCCTTCGATCGATCCATCGTTCACATGTTGATGGGTGATACGCCACTCTGTGGTATCCACTGAAGATGGACGCACAGTGTAACCGTGGTTTTGCGGGGTAATCCACACCTGTCCGCTCTCCACTTCCCGCACGGGATGGTTGCTGCCGCGATGACCAAAGGGCAGCCGTTCCGTATCCGCCCCTAATGCCAGCGCCAGCAGCTGATGGCCGAGGCAGATGCCCATCGTCGGAATTTGTTTTACCAGTGAAACCCAGGAAGAAAGATACGGGGCGAGTGCTTTGGGGTCTCCCGGTCCATTGGAGAAGAGAAGCCCATCCGGTTTTATCGCTTGAATCGCTTCTACCGGCCAATCAAAGGGGACCACCGTCACCTTGCAACCGGCTTGGACGAGATGTTGCACAATCGATTGTTTGGTGCCAAAATCGACCAAAACGATATGGGGAGCTCCTTCCTGCCCTGGGTAAACGACAGGTTCTTTTGCCGTCACCGCTTTTACCCATTCCAGGGAGAGAGGGTCAGGCCATTGTTGCAGCGTACGGATGGGATCGCTGGTTACTACGCCCATCCGCGCACCACCGTCACGAATTTTGCGTACCACAGCACGGGTGTCCACTCCAGCGATTCCGGGGATCTCCCACCGATCCAGCCACTCCGCCAGGGAGGCGTCTCCTTCCCGGTACAATTCACTCACCACTATTCCCGCACAGCGGGGGGCGGCGCTTTCGCTTTCTCCTGGCCAAACGCCGTAGTTGCCGATCAAAGGATAACTAAAGGTTACCAGCTGACCAGCATAGGAAGGGTCCGTCACCACCTCTTGATAACCTGTCATACCGGTGGTAAACACCACTTCCCCGGCCTTTTCCTTAGGCGTGCCAATCCACTCTCCAGGAAAGGCCTCGCCATCGTCAAACACCAGATACGCTTCCATCCGTCACAACCTCCTCCAACTCCAACCATGTTTCTTCAATCAAATTCACAGCCTGTTCCACTTGGGCTTTGGTCGTCACTACCGGCGGCAGCAGACGTAAGACCTTTTCACCGGCAGGAGTAGCCAATAATCCCTTCTGAGCCAGGGCATGCAGCAAAGGAGCAACCGGGCGCTCCAACTCGACGCCCCACATCCAGCCCAGGCCCCGTACCGACCGAATTCCCGGCAGTGGTTCCAAACGCGTTTGCAGAAGCTGGCCCAGATGCTCCCCTAACGCACGAGATTCCGTTAAAAAGCCAGGAGTCGTCAAACAGTCGAGGACAGCGTCAGCCACCGCCATCGCCAAGGGATTGCCACCAAAGGTGCTGCCATGACTGCCAGCGCTAAACACTTTCTCTAAACCGCCGCGGCCCAGGAGGGCACCGATGGGAAAGCCGTTTCCCAATCCTTTGGCCAAGGTGACGATATCCGGCTGAATACCCCACCGCTGAAAGGCGAATACATCTCCCGTCCGCCCCATTCCGGTCTGTACTTCATCGACGATCAGCAGAATATCACGCTGGCGGCATTCCGCTTCCACCGCCTGCACAAACGCCATATCCGCCGGGCGCACGCCGCCTTCGCCCTGCACCAGCTCCAGTAAAACGGCGGCAGTATCGGTTCCTATCCTGGCCTGTAAATCATCAATATCGTTAAAGGTGGCATAGTGAAAACCGGGCGGCAACGGGTCAAAACCGGTTTTTACTTTTTCCTGACCGGTCGCGGTTAAGGTGGCTAACGTCCGTCCATGAAAGGAAGAATGAAAGCTGATAATCTGAGGCGCTTTAATCCCACGTACCACCTGGGCATAGCGGCGTGCCAATTTGATCGCCGCTTCATTGGCCTCGGCTCCGCTGTTGCAAAAAAAGGCAAAATCCAAACCGGACAATTGTGCCAAACGCTCCGCCACGCGCTCCTGCAACGGAATCTCAAACAGATTGGAGACGTGCCACACCGCATCCATCTGTTGCTGTAACGCTTTTTTCACCTGCGGATGCGCATGTCCCAGATTGCAGACACCCAGCCCAGAGGTAAAGTCCAGGTACTCTTTTCCCTGTTCATCTTTCACCTTTACACCTTCAGCCTGAATCGGCCGAATTCCATTCCGTTTATAGGTGGGAAACAACGCCATCCACCTTCGCCTCCTCCCGTCGAATGATCGTCCCTTGCTCTTTCTCTCCGTCAAATCGGGGTAATGGGGCCCCGCCATCCAGGATCACCACTTCTTGCACCGATCCCGTTAACCCATTTAAGGCGGCTTCCGCTTTTGGGATCATTCCGCCGCTAATCCGTCCTTCCGCCACCATGGAACGCACCTGACTTGGTGTCAAAAGCGGCAACACCGCTCCTTTGCCATTGGCATCCGCCATGATCCCCGGCACATCTGTCACCATCCACAGCTGTTCCGCTTGCAAGGATTGTGCAATCGCCGCTGCAACTGTATCGGCGTTTACATTGTAATGGTGCCCCTCTTTATCACGGCCAATGGAGGCGATGACCGGAACCCATCCCGCTGACAACAAGGGATGAAGCGCTTCTGCTCGCACCGAATCCACTTCCCCTACCCAACCCAAGGAGGGATCTTTTGCTTTGACCTTGAGCAGTTGCCGGTCTACCCCGGACAAGCCAAAGGCGGGCGCCCCCGCTTGCTCCAAGGCGGTAACCAATTGTTTGTTCAGTAATCCTGCCAACACCATCTGGACCACTTCCAGACTGTTGTCGTCGGTTACGCGCAAACCGTTCACAAACTGGGGGGTCAAGCCCAATTTTTGTTGCATCCGGCCGATCATCGGGCCACCGCCGTGAACGATCACAATCTGAACGCCTGCTGCCAAGAGAGACGCACATCCGCTGAAAAAAGTGGGATGGAGACGCTCCAGCACACTTCCTCCCGCTTTGATCACCACGGTTTTTCTCTGCAAGGCCATCCTCTCCTTTCATCGCATCGATCCACTCCTGGTATTTTTGAATATGCGTGATCTTACTGTGTGCAAATCGCTTGTCCGTCGGCCAGCGAACGCCGATCAACTCGTTCTCTTTTCGATGTAGGGAGACTGTCCACCTCAGTCGCAAAGGTTAGGAGCGAGGAAAAACTCACTGTCGCTCAGCAAAGCATCACTTTTCCCCACCCTCGGCGGCTTCCGCTGAGTGGCACGGAAAAGGATTTCGCTTTCAAAAATCCCTTCCATCGTTACCGCCCTCATGTACGATAGCTGGCATTAATCCGGACATAATCATAGGTGAGATCACAGCCCCAAGCGGTTGCGGCAGCCGTCCCTTGATGGAGGTCCAATAAAAAGTGAACCATATCCCCAACCAACGCTTCCTTTGCCGCCTCCTCGGCATTGGGTACCGCCATTCCTCGCTGCACTAACTGATGCTCACCCACCCACAGATCGACGCGCTCAGGATCGACATAGGTTCCGCAATAGCCCAGGGCACACAACAGCCGCCCCCAGTTGGGATCCTCTCCATATACCGCTGTCTTTACCAAGCTGGATCCTACCACCGTTTTCGCCGCCTGCCGGGCTCCTTCCAAGGTTTCCGCTCCCTGCACTGTCACTTCCACCAACTTGGTCGCTCCCTCACCGTCCCGGGCAATCATTTGTGCCAGTCGTCG